>DATGSG010000085.1:0-41807 GCA_035302925.1 Virgibacillus sp.
AGTCTGAAGACCCCGCAGGAAGTGGTTTTCTTCCGAGGAGGCTGAAGCCGTGCCCGCGGAAAGCATCCGCCTGTAGCGGAAATCAACGGTTATAACCTCAGGTATGTTATATTCAGATTTAATGCTACAAGTTTAGGTTTAAAATTAGTTCGTTTTTTAAAAAGAAATATTGTTGAAAAAATCGAAGGTGAGGATAGCTCCCGTAAATACTTGACAGACTCTCTTTATCCATCCACCTTGCTTGGGAAATAAATATCTGTTATTATGAACAATGGTAGCATAGGAAATTTAACATTCGTAATTTATATTTTAGTTTGGAGGGAAGTAGCATGCGCGCAAATATTACATTAGCTTGTACTGAAACTGGTGATCGTAATTATATTTCTACAAAAAACAAACGTACTAATCCTGAACGTATAGAACTTATGAAGTATAGTCCTCGCCTACAAAAACATACGTTACATCGCGAAACAAGATAATTGAATCGCAAAATGTTGAACTCTTATCAAGTTGCTTGATAAGAGTTCAATTTTTATTAAAAAGATATTTATTTGAAGAGGTGATCCTTTTGAATAAAGCTGCATTACGAAAATGTACCATTGAAAAACTAAGAAATATACCAAGTGACAAAAAAACGACAATTGAAAAACAACTTCAAATTATTTTATATTCCTCTCAAACATGGGTGGATTCTCAAACCATTGGAATTACAATTTCAAAAGACTTTGAATGGAATACAAGGCCGATTATCGAACAGGCTTGGAAACTAGGAAAAACAGTTTGCGTCCCAAAATGTTATCCGAAAGAAAACAAGTTAATCTTTTATAAATTGGATTCATATGAACAGCTAGAATCATCTTATAATCAACTATTAGAGCCAAAGACAACTGGAACGGAACAAATAAATAAAAAACGAATTGATTTACTCATTGTCCCAGGAATCTTGTTTGATAAAAATGGTTATCGAATCGGATTTGGTGGGGGGTACTATGATCGTTATTTAGCTGATTATCCAAATGAGACCGTTTCATTGCTCACTCGTGCCCAATTAATAGAAGATTTACCCGTACACTCACTTGATATTAATGTTAAACAGTTGATCACTGAACAAGGAGTTTATAAGATATAGAAACAGTCCATCATATTTTTAATAATAGGCTTCATGTTTGGTTATGAATGTTGAAGTTAGAAGTTGTTGGTGAAACAACTTGCTTTGATCAATTGTAACGTAAAAATCATCACGATTTGTTATGATGGAATTTAGGGAGGAGACGTCATGTATTTATCTGAACAATATACGATGAACGATATTGCAAATAAATTAGTCTTCCAGGAAGGTTTTGAAATTTTACATATTAATGAGAATGAGGAAATATGGTTGGAAAAATACGAGCAGCGAGTATCTAAAGTTGTTCGTCTCACACATAAAGGTTTTGACTGGAAAAACTACTTAAAATCTGATATAGCCCAGGTTTTTCAAAAGGTAAAGGCAATGGATCGCTTATTGGTCGGTAAAAAAGTGGAGATTTATAATATATATATATCTTCTCATACACCAATCGATGATTGGGGCGTTTTAAAAAAACCATTGCAATTAAGTGAAAAAAACCCTCCCGAAATGCTTGTCTATTATATCGAAGGGGAGAATAAAGAAACTGAATTATCGAGATTGGAAAAAGACCTAGAGGTTGCAACGCTGACTTCGAATGATGTAATGACTGAAGAAGAGATGGACAGCGGAGTCAAGGCGATCCATTATCAACTGATGAAAACGTTAGCTGATAAACGGGATGAAGTCGAAAACGTCTTTTCTTTTGGGAAGCCACTTTTTACATATGTGCTTATCATCTTAAACATGATCATGTATTTTATTTTGGAGACAAACGGTGGAAGTACAGATATTGAAAATCTGGTTAAATTTGGCGCTAAGTTCAACCCGCTCATTATTGATGGAGAATGGTGGCGGATCGTGAGTTCAATGTTTCTTCATATTGGTTTTCTCCATCTTT
Organism: Virgibacillus sp.; assembly: GCA_035302925.1. Taxonomy (GTDB): domain Bacteria; phylum Bacillota; class Bacilli; order Bacillales; family Amphibacillaceae; genus CALAMD01. The sequence goes on from DATGSG010000085.1 coordinate 2,010, forward strand.
TTATGAATATGCTGGCACTCTACTACTTAGGGACCACTGTTGAAAAAATTTATGGCTCCGTTCGCTTTATACTCATTTATTTTCTAGCGGGGATTGGTGGAGGGCTAACAAGTTTTGCTTTTTCCATGAGTGTCTCAGCTGGGGCCTCAGGTGCAATTTTTGGTTTATTTGGTGCGTTATTATTCTTTGGCGTTATTCACAAGAAAATATTCTTCCAAACAATGGGACGAGGAATCATCACGATTGTTGTCTTAAACATTATTTTTGGGTTTACAGTATCCCAAATCGATATTGGTGCACATTTAGGAGGCTTAATAGCAGGGTTCTTAGCCTCATGGATTTTCCATCTTCCACGTCGTCGAAATGTACTGTCACAATTCATTGCAGTCGTTTTATATGGCTTCATAATTGTCGGTTTACTCGTATTCGGAATCCAGTCAACAGAAGATAGTGCACAATATCAAGTTATAAAAATTGAGGAATTGCTTGAAACCAATCATTATCAGGATGCTATTGAGCATACAACCGAAGCATTGAATCATCCAGAAGAATTTGAAGCGATGCTTTTATTTCAACGTTCTTATGCATATATCAAATTAGATGAACTGGAATTGGCGATTACTGATTTAAAAGAAAGCATTGATATCAATGGTGATTTTGCAGAAGCCTATTATAATTTAGCGGAAATATATGATCAACAAGGCAAGTCTAAAAAAGCGAAAGAAATGGTGCAATATGCCTATAATTTAAAACCTGATGATGCTGCGTATATTAAATTACATGAAAAAATTACCGGTAATAAAGAGTGAAAAACTTTCATGATTCATTTTGAGCAGTTGAAATATGTTGGATGAGTTTTTCTTTCTTGCCATTTAAAGTAAAGATTACAATTAAATGTGAAGCATCCTTATGAAATAAAATTAATGGAATGTGATGTGCTTCATCAGTATCAAGTGATTCGCTAACGGGTATAATATAGTTTTTATAGAGACCTTCCCATAATTGCCCGACCACCTTATCGGTCTTTCCTTTCGATAGTGTAGGTAATCTTTTATCGTTATACATGGATAGTTTTGTAAGGGGAATGGCTACATATGAATTAGGATTCAATTCAAAATGTTCGATTAAAGTATTCCAATTGGCTGCTAGCTTTTCATTTACTTCTTCGACTTTTTCTTGTTGATCAGAGTGGCTATAAAACAGTTCGCTAGATGACATTTTACCAATACTGTTTATCTTTTTATTTGGTTGATGAATTTCTCCGTAGTGATAAGAGATGGATTGATAAAGCCGCTGCTGATGAGCAGGTACATCTTTTTCGAGAAGAATGGTTGCATCATCTACTATCCATTTACTTTGAACTCCTTTAAATAATCCATCTTCGTACAATAGGGATACATCCTGCCTTAAATAAAGAGGCCGCTCGCTTTTAGAATGACTTGTCCAAATTAATTGCTCCTGATTATTTGGTTCTAACTTTAAATTTGTTTGCGCAAAATCGAACTTCATTTTTTCATCAATTGGAAAGAAGGTAATGGCGGGAACACTACTTTTGATTAATACATAAATCGTTACAATGATTGAACTGACTATGATTAGTGTAAGATACAGGTAATTACGCATCCTTGTCACCTCGTTGATTTGTGTAGGTACACTAGATCTTATGTTTTCATCGTAGCGTTTATTCAGGCGATAGGAATCACCATGTGATGATAGATGAGTGTTAATGAAATCAACCTTGCGAGACAGGGGTTTTTGGATGAAGACAATTTATGATTTAAATTATAAATAAAGAAGCAAGAATAATAGCAAATAGAAAGAGGAATGAACATACAAATGGATAATATATTATTAGGGATCGATATTGGGGGAACGACCGTTAAAATAGGGATGGTTGATCATGAGGGTGAAATCATTCATAAATGGGAAATTCCGACAACAATAGGGAGTCAAAGTCATTTATTAGTTCATCATATTTGGCAATCTGTTCTAGACTATGCCGATTCTTTTTCATTGAAGACAACTCAATTAAAAGGGATTGGTATCGGTGCACCCGGTTTTATTGATAATAAAACGGGAATTGTACATGAAGCTGTAAATATTGGCTGGAAAAACTATCATTTGGCAGATGAATTTAAAAAAATCTCAGGATTACCTATATTCGTAGAAAATGATGCCAATGTTGCCGCTTTGGGTGAAAATTGGATAGGTGGAGGGAATCATGCAAAACATTTAATTGCGGTGACCCTTGGTACAGGAGTTGGTGGGGGGATCATCATTGATGGTTCAATTGTAACGGGCGAAAGCGGCACGGCTGGGGAGATCGGCCACCTAACCATTGATCCACACGGGTATGATTGCAATTGTGGCAGAAAAGGTTGCTTGGAAACCATTACCTCTGCTACTGGAATTGTTAATCAGGCAATGGATCTCATTGCATCGAACCCTAAAAGTAAACTAGCAAACTTTTATATGGAGCAGGGAAGTATTACAGCAAAGGATGTTTTTACGCTTGCCGATACAGGTGATTCATTGAGTCAGGGGATTATTGATTATACAGCAGACGTACTAGGACGAGCACTTGCGAATACAGCAATCATTACGAATCCATCCATCATTTTAATCGGTGGCGGAGTATCAAAGGCTGGGGATCCATTTATTTTGTTGATCGAAACTTACTTTAAAAAATATGCTTTAAAACGAATTTCCGAAAACTGCGTCATTAAACGAGCTGAATTAGGTAATGATGCGGGTATGATAGGTGCTGCATATCTTGTCAAACAAAATAGCGATTAAAACAGTTCCGAAAATTCATAAATTATAGTAAGATACAGATAAGGTGTAAATTAATGAATTTCATAATATTGGTTTAGTGCCACACCGTATCAATGTTGCAGATTTTGGCAATTATGAAATTCATTCAAATAACAGAAAATTAGAATTGCTAAGTCATATTGTCTCATAGCTTCGTTTAAAGAAGAATGGTATTCAAGGAGGTTTTGATCATGCGTTTGAGTGATAGGAAGGTACCTTTATATATTGTTGCCAGTATACTATTCGGTTTGAAAACATATATTGTTTATCGATTTGTATTCGATATCGAATTAAGCAATTTGATGCAAGAACTTATTTTATTCATTAATGCATTTGTCACCGCATTTTTATTTTTTGCGTTAAGTGTTTGGCTGAGTAAAAACTCGCGACAATTAAAGTTTATGCGTTATTTCATGTTGATAGGCTCATTGATTATTTATTTTAATCTAATCTTTTATCGTTCATTCACAGATTTCCTCACCATTCCACAATTGTTTCAAACGAGTAATGTAGCTGATTTAGGCTCTAGTATCTTATCGTTAATTAAAGTCTATGATGTCTTTATTTTTGCTGATGTTGCGATTATCTGGCAGCTAAGTAAAAAAAGTACTCGGTTTACTGCCGTTCAATATCCTAGAAGTGGAAAGGTGTTTGCTTTAGCAATTTCGCTCGTCCTATTAGCAGGAAATTTTCTATTAGCAGAAATGGAAAGACCCCAATTATTCACCCGGGCTTTTGATCGCGAGTATTTGGTGAAAAACATTGGACTATTTAGCTATCATATCTATGATATATTTGGCCATTCTAAAGTGAAAACACAAAAGGTATTTGCTGACGGAAATGAGTTACCTGAAATCGAAAAACATATTGAAGATACAATTAGAAGTAGTGAAAAGTCAAGTTTATTTGGGGTAGCCGAAGATAAAAACATTATTTTTATATCAGCTGAATCTGTGCAGAGTTTTGTCATTGGCAGCGAGGTGAATGGGGAAACGATCACGCCTTTCCTAAACGATTTGGCAGAGGATGAACAAACGTATTATTTTGAAAACTTCTATCATCAAACAGAACAAGGTAAAACGTCAGATTCCGAATTTATAACGGAAAACTCCTTATATCCTTCATCAAGAGGAGCCGTTTTCTTTACACATGGACAAAATGAATACCATGCCATGCCAGAGATGCTCGAGGAGAAGGGGTATTATTCTGCCGTCTTCCATGCCAATAATAAAAGTTTCTGGAACCGGGATCAAATGTATGAAAGCCTCCATATTGATCATTTTTATGGAAAAGAAGCTTATGAAGTCAATCAAGAAAACTCTGTTGGCTGGGGACTAAAAGATAAACCATATTTCGAACAGTCCATTAAATATTTGCAAGCGTTAGACCAACCGTTTTATGCTAAATTTATCACGCTCACAAACCATTTTCCGTTTGATTTGGCTGAAGCCGACCGTTCGATTGAGCCGTATGATTCTAACTCCAATACACTAAACAATTATTTTCCAACTGTTCGATATACAGATGAGGCGATTGAGGATTTCTTTGGGCAACTTAAAGAAGCGGGCTTATATGAGGACTCGATTATCATTATAATGGGAGATCATGATGGAATAAGTGCCAATCATAATAAGGCGATGAGTATGTATTTAGATAAAGATGAGATCACAGCTTATGATCATGTCCAATTACAACGCGTGCCGTTCTTTATTCACATCCCTGGACATGATCAAGGAGAAGTCATGTCAAAAGTTTCTGGGCAGATCGATATTAAACCAACATTATTGCATATGGCGGGTTTAGAGACCGATGATGATATTTACTTTGGGAATGATTTATTCCATGATGATCGAAAAGGTCATATCATTTTCCGTAATGGTGATTTTGTTAGTGAGGCGTATGTTTCTACGAATGGAGTATGTTATGACCGAGAAACTGGCGATGTATTGGAACAAGAGACTCAAGTTTCTGACGAATCATCACCATGTAGTGTTATCAAAGCGAAGGCGGAAAAAGAACTAGACTATTCTGATGAGCTCATATTTGGTGATTTATTCCGGTTTGTTGATTTTGCTTCTGATCAGTAGATACCATTTAAAAAAAGGCTCCCAGACGATATGGGAGCCTTTTCTAAATTCAATTGCAATTGGTTTACGAACAGTTTGAAGTAATATAGCAAAGAATCGTCGAAATGGAGAAAAAGCCAAAAACTAAAGCTGAAACGGCGGAAAATCCTAATGCTAATATGTTTTTAAATTTTAATTGACGGATGACTGATACGACTGAAAGTATCGTAACAACTAACAGTATAAGTGCTAATACCATGTTTAATACACCCTCCTTATGTTTTTCCTCATCTGTATTAATTGCTATGGGAAACACATTTGTATTATTATGTACCTAGTGAGTCTTTGTTTATTTTATAGTATAAAATAAAATTTGTCGAGGTATTATATCTTGATTGAATAGAATTTATTTTATCGACTATTTTTTGGGGGGATTTTAGAGTGAAAATTGAAATGATGCCATTGGGTCTATTAGGTACAAATTGTTATATTATTTATAATGAGCAAGAGGCTTTAATCGTTGATCCAGGTGCCGAAGCAGAAAAAGTGATTAACTTTATCGAGAAAATTAATGTTAAGCCATTAGCCATTTTACTAACACATGCCCATTTTGATCATATTGGTGGGGTAGAGGCGATTCGAACACATTATCATATTGATGTATACCTCCATAACGAAGAGGCGCATTGGCTGGAAGAACCAAGTTTAAATGGGTCGACTGCCTTTGATAGAGAGCCCGTCAAAACGACACTGCCTGAACATGAGCTAAAACCGGGTCAGATGAAGTTGTCCTCGTTTGAATTCAATGTCATACATACACCTGGACATTCTCCGGGAAGTGTTAGTTTTATTTTCGAGGAGCAAGGTTTTATCATGAGCGGAGATGTCCTATTTAGGCAGGGTGTCGGCCGCACTGATCTTCAAGGCGGTAGTATGCAAGTGTTAAAGGATAGTATTCGAAACAAACTATATCAATTGGAAGATGCTTATACTGTTTATCCAGGACATGGTACATTTACGACAATTGGTGCAGAGAAACTAGAAAATCCATTCGTACCGGCAATGGAATAAAGGATAACGAGTAATGTAGCATTTGAGGAAGGACCTGAAGGCAGGTCCTTCCTTTATTACGTATTGAATGAATCAATTTCTCCTATGGCAAGGATCTGTATCACTTCTTTAACGATCGCATCCACTGACTTATCGTCGGTCTGAATGGTATAATCCGCAAATGCTTCGTACATATCTGTTCTATTGTTAAACAAATCTCTAGTTTCCCGAGAGTCTTTATTCCACAAGGGTCTTGTCTGATCTTTATCAATCCGTTGAGCGATAACATCAAAAGAGGTTTGTAAATATACAATTATTCCATGATCGTTCATTGTTTGGAGATTCTTCTGTCGTTCAACAATTCCACCACCTGTTGAAACAATTTGGTAAGCTGATGCTTGACCTAAACACTCCATTTCATACATACGAAAGACATCTTCACCATGGATTTTGAAAATATTAGCAATCTTTTGCTCGTATTTTTTTTCAATTAGTTGATCGGTATCAATATATGATTTCCCCAATTGTTTTGCAAGTTGATACCCAACCGTACTTTTTCCACTCCCCATGAAGCCGATTAAATAAATAGTCTTAATAGTCAATACCCCCTTAGTATGGATGCACTATTTTCTTTTTATTCATTATACGTTAAATATATACAAATTAATATAAAAATAAAGAAGGAGATTAGCTAGCTATGTCGAATAGAATATTTAAGAACCTATTGTTAGGGGGATGATAAACAATTGAATTCCGCTGCTACGTTAACGAATGATCTCCTTCATTCCGCCATCAGGGCGACTGCTTCTGATATCCATTTCTATCCCTTTCTACAACATACAGATATTTATTTCCGTATCCACGGAGAAAGGGTCCTCTTTGAAACGATTTCAATTTCCAACTATCAATTGGTATTAGCTTATTTTAAATTTACATCAGGAATGGATATTGGTGAAATAAGAAAACCACAGAATGGTACGATTACTCATAAAGAATTGGAAAGCAGTTATTCTTTACGACTATCTACATTACCTGTCCATCGTATGGAAAGTTTAGCCATTCGCATTCTCCCACTCGAAGAAACCTACACTCTTGATAAACTCTTTCTATTTCCAAGCCAACTTAAGGTACTTAAAAAGTGGATTAATCACCGGGCAGGGCTGCTGTTGTTTAGTGGTCCAACAGGTAGTGGGAAATCGACGACTCTATATGCGTTGCTAGAAACGATCCTACAAAATAAGTCTTACCAGGCGATTACATTAGAAGATCCCGTTGAAAAAAAGATGAATCATCTTTTACAAGTGCAAATCAATGAAAAAGCTGGTATCACATATGAAACGGGTTTAAAAGCTGCCTTAAGACACGACCCCGACATCATTATGGTCGGTGAAATTCGGGACAAGCATACCGCTCACTTTTGTTTTGAAGCAGCATTAACTGGACATCTCGTCTTCAGCACATTACACGCCAAAAGTGCAGTCGGTACCATTCATCGACTCCTTGATATGGGAATACAACAAATCGAATTAGAGCAATCCCTCATCGCTGTCGCTTCGATTCAGTTATTACCCATTCAGATTGCTGGGAAGATAGAGAGGCAGGCCGCCATATTGGAAATACTAGAGGGACAAGGATTAGTTCGAGAATTAAAGGGAGGTGATCACCAAACATCCGATCATACGCAGTCATTTTACCATTTAAGAAAGAAGGCCTTTGCATATGGTTTTATTTCTAAAGAGACATTTCTTAGCCGTTAGGAAAAGAACATTATCACCGGCATTACAATTACGATTTTTACAAAGATTATCCCGCTTACTATCGAATGGATATCCATTGATTGCTTCGCTGGATCGGATTCAATGGGACAGACAATTAATCCGGACAGCAAAACAAATTAAAACAGCATTGAAAAATGGGGAAGCAATTGATAAATCCTTTGAACGCGCCCAATTCCATTCTTCAATTACCGCTTACCTTTATTTTGTTAGAGATCGTGGTGATCTCCAATCAAGCATTGACAAATGTATTCACATGTATGAGGATCGAATTCATTACACGAAGAAGTTTCAACAAATCGCGCGTTATCCACTCATCCTACTCTTTATCTTTTCGATCCTTCTCTATTTCATTAATCAGTCTGTTCTTCCTTCCTTTGTAGAGCTGTTTCAAACGAGTGAATCAGCATCATCAACCATTGCGTTCTCTATGTTTGTTATTGATCTTCTAGGCACCTTCATTTTAGTTGTGGGTAGTGTCTTTGTCATCGTCTATATCGTATGGCAGATCAATAAACGTAAATTTAAAATAGAAACTCAAATCAAGCTATATGCTCTCATTCCCATCTACAGAAAAATATTATCCTTGCAAACATCTTTTCAATTTGCTACCCATTTAAGCACTCTATTAGATACGGGGATGTCGATCAAAGACATCCTAACCAATATGACAAAACAAGATCGACTCCCGATTATTGCTCACTACTCAGCATTAATCATAGAAAAACTACGTCAAGGGCTGCATATTGATCAGTTACTTTCAGAACTTATGTTTTTCGATGGGCAACTCGCAGCCATTTTTGAGGAGAATGTCGATAATGAAGCGTTAGCGAAAGATTTAGCGATTTATGCGGAGTTAATGACTGAAGAATTACAACGGCGGGTGATCCAGATGCTCACACTAATTCAACCTTTATTTTTTATTTTATTAGCCTGTTTTGTAGTGTTTATTTACATGACGTTGTTATGGCCGATGTTCCAATTGATAAAAACAATATGAAGGAGAAGTGTTATGTTTAAAAACAATCAGGGATTCACATTAATCGAAATGTTAATCGTCTTATTGATTATTTCAGTGCTCATTATTTTAATTGTCCCCAGCCTTACAGGAAGTAGTAAGGATGTGCAAGACAAAGGCTGTGATGCGCTAGTAGGGGTTGTCCAGACCCAGGTCAACTTATATCAACTTGATGAGGGCAGACTACCTGCATCGCTATCATCGCTCGTTAATAATGGGTATATTACGAGTGATCAGACCGAATGCTCCAATGGAGATTCATTGATATATAATGACGGCGTTGTATCAAGACCATAAAAAATGGATAAAAACGGATTTACATTATTGGAAGTAATGGTTGTCCTCGCTATCTGGTCTGTGCTCCTCTTGTTAACAACTCCAATCATTTTTAAGCAGATCGACAAACAAGAGGAGAATCAATTTTTTGAAACCTTTCAAGCAGATGTTTTATATATTCAAAGTTTAGCAATGGTTTCAAAGGAAGAGGAGGTACGTATCAAGTTTTATGATCAATCCTATTCTATTTTACAGGGGAGGAATAAAACAGTAGCGAGAGAAATTCCGAATGATTGGCAAGTAAATACAAGAATCCTCTCCTCTATTTCATTTAATGAAAAAGGAACGATTCGACAGCCGGGAACGATTGAAATTAAAACAATACATGACACCTATCATATCATTTTCCCGTTTGGAAAAGGGAGATGCTATATTGTCAAAAAATAATGGTTTTACATTAGTAGAGGTGTTAGTCGCCTCAAGTATTATTTTGATGATGGTCACTACTTTATTGCCTATTTCATTGCTACTTTATCAAGAGCGTCTTGTTTTAAGTGATCAGCGAACCATTCATTCACAATTGCATGATGAACTCCAAGCATTTTTATGGACAGATCAGTTAGCACTTCCTGTAACTTATTTCAAAGACGTTCATTCAATCCACTTACATTTTAGATTTGAACGAAAAGGAGATCTTATAAAAGGGTGTGTACAATGGGAAAATGCGAGAAGAGCGAATGAAGAGTTTTGCATATATGGAGCGGATGAATAATAATGCTGGCTTTACATTCATATCTCTTTTAATCACGTTGATAATTATTTCTACTACATTACCGCTCCTCGTACAACTGACGAAAACAGTTAGCTATCGTACGAATTATAGTGAGTTATCAATTCATCAATTTTATCACTTTCTAAGGGATGACTTAATTGAGGCAACAGCTTTCCAGGTTAGCGAGCATACGCTTAAATTAAGGTTATCAAACGGAGAATCTGCAAGCTATTCGATGTATGGTCGTTTAATCCGTAGACAAGTAGATGGGCAAGGCCATGAAATATACGTAAGGGACGTAAAAGACATTATTTTCACGGAATTATCATACGGTATTTTAGCGGAGGTTACGTCTTTGGAAGGTGATGTTTATGAAAAGGTACTCATTTTCTATGAATAATGAAGCTGGATTTTTCTTGCCTTATGTATTATTTATAACGACACTCATTTTTATAATTATAACAGCGAACATAAATACCTATCAGAAGGAAATTCTTATTTCAAAAATGCATTCAGACCAAATTCAATTTGAGACACTCTTTCAAATGGGGCATGTTGCCTTTAAAAAGGAGGCTCAGATACTGGAAGAAGATACAGGGAAATTGGATTATAATTTCCCTACCGGAGCCGTTCACATCACTTATCGTGCAGTATCCAAAGATAAATATCGTTTATTGTTCACAATTTATACAAGTGATAATGCTGTATACTCAATGAAAACTTGGGTAACAATAGAAAATGCCACTAAATAATTGTGTAGAGTTTCTAACATTATCAAGAAATGATCCTTTTTACCATCCTTTTTCTTTATAATAGTAGTATCAATGATGAAGAGGTGGTTAAAGATGGAAAAGACGTTAAAAGTAACGAATGTAATTAGTGATCCAACACGATTTTCTATTTACCAGTATATGATTCGTATGCATAAGACAGTCTCTGTTCTGGATATTTCACGCCAATTTGAAATCCATCCGAATGTAGCACGACTTCATTTATCTAAATTAGAAGATATACACCTAATCAAATCGCATTTTGAAAGAACAGGAAAGGGAGGACGCCCAAGTAGGCTCTATGAGCTATCAGATCAAGTCATCGAATTAAATTTTCCAAGTCGTGATTATAAATTATTAGCTTCGATCGCTATGGAATCGTTTGTTGGCCTTGGAGAACCGGGTAGGCAAGCTCTATACGCAACAGGCAAGAAATATGGGGCAGAGGTTATGAATAATTACCAGGAAACAGAAAATTCTGATCAGATTGATATCGAAGAAAAAATTGAACTTTTAAAAGATATGAGTACGATGTTAGGCATGTATCCAGATTTTGACTACAATTCTGAAAAAAATAGTGTTCATTTTAGCATTAATAACTGTCCGTTCAAAGAGGTCATTGGAGAAGATCATGAAAGCATTTGTAAAATGCACCATGCTTTTTTAAAAGGAATGTTCGAATCATTGTTTTCCGATATTGAATTAATTGAAACTGAAAACATGTTTAAGGACTGTTCAAACTGCCAATATATTGCTAAACTTTCAATTGTTTAGTATGATTCGTTTACATTATCCAGTTCCTAGTTTATAATAAAAGCTGAGAAGGTTATATAGAAGGAGGGGAAAATAGCATGGATCGTATGTTTCGTGTGCTCGCCTTTTGGACGGGTATATTCACAGTAATGTTTTACGTTGGAGATATGCAAAAAACGGCATTATTATTCCTCGTTCAAACGGCATTTTTCCTAACAGTAAGTTACTTAAAACTATCTGAACGGATGTATATGTATTTGTTCGGAGCTTATTGTACATTGTTTTTTGTTGGTTTTACATGGTATTCAGAATTCATTCTCGTACCTGGATTTTAAAACGAACATAAAAAGCCCTGCCTCTACACGATGAGCAGGGCTTTTTCTTTATTTATAAACTAAATTGTGTTTTCCGCTAAGTAGATGAGACCACCATTGATCACCTCATACGATATTGTTGGCGTATATCTTGCTGTTAGTTCATCGATTTCCTTGTCCAGTTCTGTTTTATCCTCCTTGTACATATAAAAGTGTTCCACCATCTTGATCTCCTCATATAACGTATCCATCGCTTCTTTAGCCCAATGATGTTGCTGATCATGAATATACCGATCAATCACGGTCTCGATTCGACTAAACCCACTGCGGAGTTTAATTAAGGGGGAGATCGGATAACAGTAATCAGCGATCGTATTGTTTAACTGGATCGGTTGTAAGTGATTCATCATATCCGTTTTCATCGTTCCATTAACAAGGTGAAGGCCGATTGAAAATAGTTCATCTTTATTTTGCTTGCCTTCATAATGAACTTTTATATTGGTCAGCAACCACGGATATAAGGGGGTATTGTGAGTTACGTTGATCTGTTGGAATACTTTAATAAATTTCTGGTTTTGCTTTAGGTGTTGAATGATTTGTTGGAGCCGGGGGCTTCCGAAATGAATCCACTCTCCTTCTTCGTCTCGTTTATTTGGATTTGTAATGAAGGATAGTTGCATGGGTTCACCTTGATTTCCTGTACCTTTAATATAATGCCAGTAAAAGGGGCGATTCATCAGAGCACGATCCATTTTTTCAGTGAGTTTCACGGTGAGCACTCCATTCTGACTGTCAATAATGGGGCAGTGCTGGGCCATGAAATATGTTGTCAGAAATTCATGTAAATCATTGACACTATTAATTTTCATAGAATCGCTCCTGCTCTACACTATCCTGACTCGCTGCTTGGTTGATGATGGCGGATAGGTTGTTTAATTTAATCGTAGTTTCACCCTGAGAAGTTGACTCACTAAAAATAGACTGAATCTCTGATTCAATATCAGTGATATTTAACTCGGCTAAGATATCGTCGAGCTGACCGACAACTTGCTCAAATAAGTTGATTTTTTCGAATAGAAGCTTCATGATGTGCTCCTCGATTGTCTTTCGAATTGATAAATTATAAATTTGTACGTCATTTTTTTGTCCATAACGATGAATACGTCCGATTCTTTGTTCAAGTCGCATCGGATTCCATGGTAAATCATAATTAATCAAGTGATTGCAAAACTGTAGATTAATCCCTTCTCCTCCCGCTGCCGTCGCGATTAATACTTGGGCATGATGTTCAAACAACTGTTTCATCCAGTCTTTTTTACCTGGCTTAAAGCCACCACTAAAGGGCACAGATGTAATGTCGTGTTGGTGGAGGTACCATTCCAAATAGTATTGTGTTGCCCGATATTCAGTGAATATAATTACTTTTTCATTCCCTATTTCTTTAATTAACTTTACAGTTTCTTTTGCTTTGATATGATGTGGAAGTTGTTCAATGCTCGTTATAAGTGGCTTGATTATATCGTTTAATTGTTCGTGCTTCTGCATTTTTTGTAAAGATAAGAAGCAAGCTTCTCTGGAAGAACATATTTCTCTGAGTAACGTAATCTTAGAGAAAGTAGAAAATGAATCAGGCAGTTCTTCTAGCTTATTATAGACGGCCAATTCATCTGGAGTAAAATCTAACCAGATTGTTTTAATATTACGTTCGACCTGATTTAGTGTTGTGTCTTTTCTTGTATTACGGATCATTACTTTTTGAATCAATTGTTTTAAGTAGGCATCTTGTCTAATCATCTTACGATCTTTACCATATTGTTTTAGAAAAGTCTCGTAGTTTCCTAAGTGACCTGGTTTTAAAATAGAGACTAAATTAAAGATCTCTAGGAGATTATTTTGGATCGGTGTTGCTGTTAATAATAAACAATATTTTTTTTTGATTGATTTTACGAACGAATAATTAATCGTTTTATGGTTTTTTAACTGATGTGCTTCATCAATTAACACGAGATCATAATCGATATCTAATATTTCCTCACGGTGTGGGGACCTCTTAGCTGTATCAATTGAAGAAACCATCACATCACATTGATCCCAGGAATAGTTTTTGCGGAAGCCAATCGCTGGGATATAAAATTTTTCGGTTAATTCACTTACCCATTGATTGACTAATGAAGCGGGAACAAGAATGAGTACCTTTTTGACTAAACCTCGAATCATATACTCTTTCAGAATTAACCCAGCTTCAATTGTTTTTCCTAAACCGACTTCATCAGCTAATATTGCCCGTCCATTCATCTCCTCGATTGCTTGTTTGGCAGAATCAAGTTGATGTGGTAAGAAATCAACATGTGGAAGATGCTCAATGGCTCGTAGGCCTTTAAAATCGGGTGTCATATTTGTCAATTCGGCTTGGTATGTTAACCGAAACAAATCCCAAGTAGACAATTCATTATTTGTATCTAATGAAGTTTGCAAGTTATTGATAAAGTCTTCATCTTTATTTACATCGATATGTTTCATACGCCACTTCCTTATGCCATTCATATTTATGTGTAGGTGATCAGGAGTCAGTTCAAAATTTCCCCTTTAATAAACGAGATGATATGGTATACTAAAAATAATAAATGACTGACTGTTAGTAGTATAACCAACAATATGTTTTTTCATGAAGCGAATGAATACAAGGGGAGAGTTTATTTTTAAAGAGAATTCAAAATAATTAAAATGTTGGGTTCCCTTTAAAATAACACCGAAGGAGCAAGCAATTAGCGAATCTCTCAGGTAAAAAGACTCTTGTATGACGCAACTCTGGAGAGAGTCTATGAAAGTAGACCACCAACGAAGCAAGCATCGTTCGTAGAGTTTGATTTGGAGACTTTATGAACCGTGCGCAACTTTCAGGTCAAAGGACAGAGATTTCCCATTCATAGGGAAATCTCTGTCCTTTTATGTATGTCTAGCAGTAATGGATGAGTTGATCTGAAATAAACGTAAAAAAGGGGAGAGGATTGAATGAGTAAACTTAAAAAAACACCGATTTTTTCTGAATATGTAAAATGGGGCGCCAAAACAATCGATTTTGGCGGTTGGGATTTACCTGTGCAATATGCAGGAATCAAACATGAACATGAAGTTACCCGAACAAAAGCAGGGCTATTCGATGTGTCACATATGGGAGAAATCGTTGTGAAGGGGCGAAAAAGTACAGCCTTTTTGCAACAGATGGTGACAAATGACGTAGCAGCATTGTCACCAAAACAAGTCCAGTATACGTTCATGTGTTATGAAGATGGTGGCACCGTAGATGATTTACTTATATATAAGCTTGACATCGATCATTATTTATTAGTTGTAAACGCTTCAAATCTAGACAAAGATTTAGCTTGGCTTCATCAGCACAACACGTATAAAGAAGAGGATGTGATGATTAAGGATGAATCAGCACAATATGCTCTTTTAGCATTACAAGGGCCAAAGGCAGAGCGAATTTTACAATCGATCACAGATTCGAACCTGCAGGAGATTCGTTTTTTTACGTTCGATGATGCTGTATCCATTACTTCCATTCAGGCAAAAGCAATCGTGTCACGCACAGGTTATACAGGAGAGGATGGTTTTGAAATTTATATTGATCAAGCGAGTGGACCGGCATTATGGAATTTGATATTAGAGGTAGGAAAAAGCGAAGGCATTGAACCAGTAGGTCTAGGCGCAAGAGATACACTTCGTTTTGAAGCAAATTTGCCATTATATGGTCAGGAACTATCGGAAAATATCTCTCCAGTTGAAGCAGGATTACAATTTGCAGTAAAAGTAAATAAGCCGATGAGTTTTATTGGGAAGGAGGCGTTATCTGCACAAATAACCAATGGGGCTAGCCGTAAAATAGTAGGAATTGAGATGATTGATCGCGGTATTCCACGCCATGAATACGCTGTATTTATAAATGATGATGAGATCGGTTATATCACTTCGGGAACGCAATCACCGACCTTAAAAAAGAATATCGGCCTAGCGATTGTTCGAGAAGAGTTTACGGCTATTGGTACGGAATTAGCTATTCAAGTACGCAAGCGTAGATTAAGAGCAGTGGTTGTACCAACACCATTTTATATACGAGATAAATAGGAGGAGAGTCGCTATGGGATTTAGATATTTGCCAATGACGGAGACAGATAAACAAGAAATGCTGGAAACAATTGGAATTGAATCGACAAATGAATTGTTTTCCGATATTCCGGCTGATATTCGTTTAAACAAGGAGCTTGAACTGAAGAAACCGACGAGTGAATATGAATTAAAGAGAGAGCTTACAGAACTTTCCCGGAAAAACATCAATACAGCTGAATACAGCTCATTTTTAGGGGCGGGTGTATATGATCATTTTATACCATCGGTTGTTGATCATGTCATCTCTAGATCAGAATTTTACACGGCCTATACCCCTTATCAGCCTGAAATTTCACAAGGTGAATTACAAGCTATTTTTGAATTTCAAACGATGATCTGTGAGTTAACAGGCATGGAAATTGCGAATTCATCGATGTATGATGGTGGAACAGCTTTAGCCGAAGCAGTGACACTGAGTGCAGGCTATACGAAGCGCAAGAAAATACTCGTCTCAAAAACAATTCATCCTGAATCGAGAGAGGTTATTCAATCCTATGGTCGAGGACAAAATCTAGAAATTGTAGAGATTGATCATCAAGATGGAATGACAGACTTGGATCACTTACTAAGAGAATTGGATGCAGATACAGCGAGTGTTGTGATGCAATACCCTAATTTCTTTGGACAAATAGAACCGTTAGAAGAGGTCGAAAAACTTATCGGCCAAGAAAAAAAAGTCATGTTCCTTGTCTCAAGTAACCCCTTATCATTAGGCTATTTAACCCCACCTGGAGATTTTGGTGCGGATATTGTCGTTGGGGATACGCAAGTATTTGGTATTCCGGCACAATTTGGAGGGCCACATTGTGGTTACTTTGCCGTTACCAAACAATTGATGCGCAAAGTGCCTGGGCGACTCGTTGGACAGACGGTAGATGAAGAGGGGGTGCGAGGGTTTGTGCTAACGTTGCAAGCGAGAGAACAACATATTAGAAGGGATAAAGCAACATCAAATATTTGTTCCAACCAAGCGTTGAATGCCTTAGCTAGTTCGGTCGCGATGACCTCGATTGGTAAGCAGGGGATGAAGCATATGGCGATTTTAAATATGCAAAAAACACATTATGCAAAACAATTATTAGCGGAATCCCAGCTACCCATCGTCTTTACCGGACCTTTCTTCAATGAGATTGTTGTAAAACTAAAATCCCCTGTGATAGAAGTAAATAAACAGTTACGGAAGAAAGGTATCATTGGTGGTTATGATCTAGGAAAAACATACTCATCACTTCACAATCATATGTTGATTGCGGTAACAGAGATACGTTCAAAAGAAGAAATAGAGCGATTTGTACAAGAATTGGGGGATATAAATGGCTAATCAAGACTTTCCACTTATATTTGAACGCAGTAAAGAAAATAGAATAAGTTATAGTTTACCAGAACTCGATGTTCCAGTCGTTGATTTAGAGGCAAGCATAGGCAATGCCTATGTTCGGAAGAAAGCACCTGATTTACCTGAAGTGAGTGAGTTAGAACTGATGCGTCACTATACAGGGTTGTCTAATCGTAATTATGGTGTTGATTCAGGTTTTTATCCATTAGGTTCATGTACTATGAAGTACAATCCGAAGATCAATGAAGATGTCGCCCGCTTACCAGGATTTAGTCATCTCCATCCATATCAAGATGAGGACACAGTCCAAGGTGCGCTCGAAATGATGTATGATTTGCAAACTTCTCTAGAAGAAATAACCGGCATGCATGAATTATCCTTGCAACCGGCTGCTGGTGCACATGGAGAGTGGACGGCCTTGATGATGATCCGTCACTTCCATGAAGATCGTGGAGACTTCCAGCGGACCAAGGTCATCGTGCCTGACTCTGCACATGGAACAAACCCGGCATCTGTAACGGTTGCTGGTTTTGAATCTGTTACCGTAAAATCAAATGAAAGAGGACTTGTAGACCTTGATGATTTGAAACGTATTGTTGGTCAAGATACAGCGGCATTAATGTTAACGAATCCGAATACGTTAGGACTGTTTGAAACTGATATTGTGGACATGGCAAAAGTGGTTCATGATGCAGGCGGAAGATTATACTATGATGGGGCAAACTTGAATGCCATAATGGGCTTTGCAAGACCAGGTGATATGGGGTTTGATGCGGTCCATTTAAATTTGCATAAAACCTTCACAGGTCCACATGGTGGTGGTGGACCTGGTTCAGGACCAGTAGGTGTGTCTGAAGAATTAGCACCTTATTTACCAAAACCTGTTCTGAAGAAACAAAAAGATCATTACCATTTTGAATCTGATCGACCACAATCGATCGGTAGAGTGAAGCCGTATTATGGAAATTTTGGGATCTATTTGCGTGCGTACACATATATTCGATCTATGGGACCTAAAGGCCTTAAACAGGTGAGTGAATATGCAGTCTTAAACGCAAACTATATGATGCGTAAATTAGAAGGCGAATATACTTTACCTTATAAGCAACACTGCATGCATGAGTTTGTGATCTCAGGTAACCAACAGAAAAAGCTTGGTGTGCGAACATTGGATATTGCTAAACGATTACTTGATTATCAATACCATCCGCCAACAATCTATTTCCCACTGAATGTAGAGGAAGCTTTGATGATTGAGCCAACAGAAACAGAGACGAAGGAAACCCTTGATGGCTTTATTGAGACGATGCTAGAGATTGCTCGTGAAACGAGAGATGAACCAGAACTGGTTCAAGAGGCGCCTCATACAACCATTGTCAAACGGATGGATGAAACAATGGCGGCCCGCAAGCCTATTTTAAGATACGATAAAGATTGAAAAAAGCTGACCTAACAATGTGTTAGGTCAGCTCTTTAATTTGTCTAGATAATGAATTTCATTCTAGAAAGAAAGCTATTTAATTTTTCCAGTCCACTTTTTAAATCCGCCTTGTAATTGGTTAATGTCTTTGTAGCCTTTTTTATGAAGCATGTGAGCTGCACGTCCTGATCTAGATGTACCTTGACAGTATAAATAGACTGGTTTATCTGTACGCAGTTCAATTAACCGTTGCTTCATTTGGGTGACAGGAATGTTCCGCGCACCAAGAATATGTCCGCGTTCGAATTCTTGAGGCTCCCTGACATCGATTAATTGCGCTTTTCGATACCCCTCACGGAACTCATCCTCTGAAAGGGTTGTTAAAAAGGCGCGTTGTCTAAAGTAACGAAACAAAGCAAAGCCAACTAGTAGGACTACGGCTATTAAGATATAGATCATCATTATTCCCCCGATTTATACTTTTATTCCACTATCTATTTAATGAATTTCATAATCCTTATTTATGGCTATATCACTCCAACATGTAGTTGTATTGATTCGTTTACAACTACCTAGAGAAGTGACTTCGCTTGTTACGGTAATTATGAAATTCATTCCTATTATATGGTTAATTCATTTTAATTTCAAAGTTTACTTCTTTCAGTCGAGCTGATCCTATAAATAGAACCGTATTTTCTCCTCTCTTCACCAATCAAGATCGTTTTTAAGAAGAGATTTTTTTCTTTCAATGCAACGTAGGATATGCTAATCTCTATAAGGTGGTTTTTTAATAAGTAGCGAAATAAAATATCTGAAGTGTCTTTTGTACGATTCATAAGAGGTAGCGCTTATTTTCGTATGATTATAGATTTATGACGAAGTAACTTTGATTGACAGAACCTGTTTTATTTGGTCAAATAACAATATATAGTATATATACTCATTTTCATATACTATATATTGTGGAAGGTATTTTTTATACATTTAGTTAAAGGGGCGATTATAGTGACCACTATTGTTGAACAGAAGTATGAAATTGATACGAAGGCACTCAATGAGGACATCAAACATTTTCCTCAAGTACATAAAATAACTGAGGATATGAAAGTAACTCATAATGGAGTATCACGTTTAGTCATGCTGGATCGCTATGCATTCAAAGATACAGAAAAGAAGACATTAAAAGTGGGCGATTTTGTTGTTTTAACGGTTAAAGCAGATCCAAACTTTCCTGCACGTGGAACGGGATTTATTTATTCGATTGATTGGGATACAAAAGAGGCCCAGATTCAGGTCGATCCAGAATTCGTAGCTGTTTTAGATACGGAAGACGAGATAGAGACTGGCATTATAAAACGTGGATTAGATGTCATCGATAAGCCGTTAGAAATATTTTATGAACAAATTGCTAGACGAAATGCGACCGGTCTTTCCGGGGTGGAACAAACTGAAGAACAACGATCAACTTGGTATGATAAATTTAATCATGAATTATCGAATCTTAACTTTGTACCTGCTGGTAGAGTTCTATATGGAGCCGGAGCAGATACAGATGTAACTTATTTTAATTGTTATGTCATGCCTTATATAAAAGATTCACGTGAAGGGATTTCCGATCATCGTAAACAAGTTATGGAAATTATGAGCCGTGGTGGTGGTGTTGGAACAAATGGATCAACTTTAAGACCACGCAACACATTAGCAAGAGGGGTCAACGGGAAATCCTCTGGTTCTGTTTCATGGCTTGATGATATTGCCAAGCTCACACATCTTGTCGAGCAAGGTGGTAGTCGTCGAGGCGCACAGATGATTATGTTAGTGGACTCGCATCCAGATATTGTTGAGTTTATTATCTCGAAAATGCAAAACCCAAGAATTCTTCGTTATTTAATCGAAAATACGGAGGATGAACAAATTAAAATTGCAGCACAGGAAAAACTGAAATTCACACCTTTAACAGAGACAGAAAAAGATCTCTATCAAGGGATTTTGAACTATCAGGAAATGCCAGGTTTAGGTGGGTTCACAACAGAAGCCATTAAAGAAGCAGATGAGAAGCTACAGACGGGTGGAACCTATTCCGTTCATAACTCCGACTTCTTAACCGGTGCTAATATCTCCGTATGTTTAACTAAAGATTTTATGGAAGCCGTGGAAAATGATGATATGTACGAGCTTCGTTTCCCAGATGTTGAAAACTATACACCAGAAGAAATGAAAGATTACAACGAAGAATGGTATAATGTTGGTGATGTTCGTGCATGGGAAGAGATGGGATATGGCATTCGTGTCCATCGTAAGATCAGGGCAAAAGAATTGTGGGACTTGATTAATATTTGTGCAACCTATGCTGCGGAACCCGGAATATTCTTTATCGACAATGCAAATGACGCTACAAATGCGAAAGCTTATGGTAACCAAGTTGTTGCGACAAATCCTTGTGGAGAACAACCACTTGCACCTTATTCAGTTTGTAATCTAGCGGCAGTTAATTTAGCGCAAATGGTTGATAAAAAAACAAAGTCAGTTAACTTTGAACAGTTAAAAGAAACGGTTAAAATCGGAGTACGTTTACAGGATAACGTGATTGATGCTACTCCTTACTTCTTAGCTGAGAATAAAAAACAAGCTCTTGGTGAACGTCGGGTTGGACTCGGTGTGATGGGCTTGCATGATTTACTGATCTACTGTGAAACAGAATATGGATCGACAGAAGGTAATCAGGTAGTTGATCAAATCTTTGAAACGATAGCAACAAGTGCCTATCGGACATCCATTGATTTAGCGAAAGAAAAAGGGAGCTTTCCTTTCTTAGTTGGAGAAACAGAAGAAGCAACGAAGAATCTACGTCATGCTTTTATTAATACAGGATATATGAAGACGATGCCTGAAGATATTAGGCAAGGGGTCTTGGAACACGGGATTCGAAATTCACACCTTCTAACAGTTGCACCTACGGGGTCAACGGGAACAATGGTCGGTGTTTCTACTGGATTGGAGCCTTACTTCTCCTTTTCTTATTATCGAAGTGGTCGCTTAGGAAAATTCATTGAAGTAAAGGCAGACATTGTTCAAGAATATTTAGATGCTCATCCTGAACAAGATCCAGATGAATTACCCCATTGGTTTATTTCAGCAATGGATTTAAAGCCTGAAGCACATGCAGATACACAATGCGTTATCCAACGTTGGGTTGATAGTTCCATCTCAAAAACAGTGAATGCTCCAAGAGGTTACTCAGTCGAGCAAGTTGAGGGGGTCTATCGTCGATTGTATGATGGTGGTGCTAAAGGGGGAACCGTTTATGTAGATGGTAGCCGGGACTCGCAAGTATTGACATTAAAAGCAGAAAGTAATTTTTCTGAAGATCAATCGGAAGTTGTTGAAGCATCAACAGACCCGGTTATCCTTATGGATACGATTCAAGAATTAGAAAAAACAAATGTAGCCATTGGATCCGAGATCGGTGATCGCTGTCCGGTTTGTAGAGAAGGTCATATTGCCGAAATAGCTGGCTGTAATACATGCACAAGCTGTGGAGCGCAATTAAAATGTGGTTTTTAAGGTTCGAATAGCAAGATTTACAGTTTGATGATCTGCGTATTCATTCAATAAAAGTAGGACTCACCTTGTGGGTCCTACTTTTATTCTGTATTTTAACTTGTCTATCTATGAAATATCCTGTATCATTTTAATTGCAACAATGTTGGATAGACTAAAATAAGATTCTTGAAATGGGGAGAGTATATGCCTACACCTACAATGGAAGATTACATAGAAGAAATATATCTTTTAATTGATCTAAAAGGATATGCCCGGGTTTCGGATATTGCTGAAGAATTAGATGTTCATCCGTCCTCGGTGACGAAAATGGTGCAAAAACTGGATAAAGATGATTATTTAATCTATGAGAAGTATCGTGGCCTCATTCTAACTGATAAAGGCAAAAAGATCGGAGAGCGCTTAGTTTTTCGCCATGAATTATTAGAACGGTTTCTTGAAGTGATTGGTGTTGACGAGGACAAGATTTATGATGATGTGGAAGGAATTGAACATCATCTTAGCTGGAACTCAATTGATCGTATTGGTGATCTAGTAGCCTATTTTAAAGAAAAAGAGCAACGTGTAGATGATCTAAGAAATGTACAAAAGAAAAACGAACAAAAAGATAATACAACGTGAATGGTTTCATAATTACTATAATCAGCTGTGTCACTTCGATATGTAGTTGTTAACGAATCAATACAATTACGTGTCTGATATAGCTATAAATAGGAATTATGAAATTCATTAAACATAAAAAACAATAAACAGATATCCAGCCCTCGCAAGTTTGATCAAAAGTCGAACGCGAAGGGTTTTTTTATTGTGATCGGTTCTAATTCTCATATTGGTGATTATTAATAAGAAGGAGGTGGCTAAAAAAAGTAAGGAGAGGACTCATGAAAATAGATGGTGTGTTTTCAGGTGGCGGAGTAAAGTCATATGCTTTTATAGGTGCCCTCAAAAAAATCGAAGAAAAAAGCTTATCTTTTGAACGTCTAGCTGGAACGTCAGCTGGAGCAATCATCGCGGCATTGATCGCAGCTGAATATGAAGTTGAAGAGATTGAACATATTTTGTCTTCATTAGAATTAAAAGAGTTATTAGATGCCCCAAAAATAACTCAGTATATCCCGTTTAGTAAATGGCTGTTTTTATACTTTCGAATGGGCTTGAACAAAGGAGAGAAACTGGAGCAATGGCTTTATAAGCAACTTGCAAGTAAAGGGATATATACGTTCAAAGATCTTCAAGATGGGTATCTTAAAGTTGTTGTTAGTGACCTATCATTGGGGAAATTAATCGTCATTCCAGATGATCTAAAACGTGTCTATCAAATTGATCCGAACCACTTCCCCGTATCAAAGGCTGTCAGAATGAGTGCTGGATTTCCGTATTTTTTCATGCCAAAAAAACTGCCTAATCAATCGAATGAACAAAGTTTAATCGTTGATGGGGGGTTATTAAGTAATTTTCCCCTCTGGGTATTCGAAAACGATTCAGGAGAAAGTAAACGACCAATTCTTGGGGTGAAATTAAGTGGTGAAATGGGTACTCATCATCCGCGCAACATAAAGAATGCCTATGATATGTTTTCAGCACTCTTTTCGACAATGAAGCAAGCACATGATGCTCGCTACGTCTCGAAAAGTAAACAAGAAAACATTATTTTTATTCCTGTGGAAGATGTCGATACGATGAATTTTCAGATTGATGATGCAACAAAGGAAAAGTTAATGAAGATCGGTTATCAGAGTGCAGAAGAGTTCCTAACTTATTGGCCGACATGAAAAAGCACGGGCTTGATCGGGTGGAGAAGGAAAAACCGAACTCATTTAAAAATTGGCTCGGTTTTTTCGTTTTGGCTTATTTCCTTCAATAACCCGTAAATGTGGTGCACGCTTGTTCCGCTTACTATTCATTTGTTGTTGACTCGGTCTAATGACTTTGCGTTCTTGACCAGTTGTTTGCCGACTATATTTTGATTGGGATTGTTTAACCGCCTGTTTATATTTTTTCATATCATCTGAATGATTTTGTTTTCTTTGTGTTATAAAATATAAGACAGCAAAGAAAGCAAGTGCAACCCCCAGCATTATTAAAACGTTTTTAATTAATGATAACGGATTTGTAAAGAGTTGTGATAATAAGCCAATAACAGCTAGCCCAACGACCGCATACATTAAAATTGATCGTTTATTACGAAACACTAGCATATCCTCCTTTCTATGGAGATCCATAGTTGACTTTTATTTTAGTTCGTTAGAGATTATCAAGAGACTGTTGGTATCTTGTTCTATTCTAAAGTCTTTCCAATCTACGCGTAAATATTCATGCCCTCGCATTTTATTTCCTGTTGGCTAATTATGTTGCATGCGGTCTTTCATATTCCTACCAATCTTTCTATCTACTTTACTAAAGATTGAGCATTTAAACTAGTTTATTTAATCATTAATCAATATCAACATCGAATATAAAGAGTAGAAAATGAATTCCATATTAAATCTAACCATCAGTTTATTTTGAAAAAGCGTGAATGGCTATGCTTATAAAAAAATAACCGATAACATGAATTGCTTTTACTTAAATTGTGAAAGATAGTAAGGAATGGATGTGGTATTATGGAAACAGATATGAAAAATGAAAAAATAATGTTGCTATTAAGATCGCTGCTAACAGGTTTGATTGGTGGAATGCTACTTGGTTTCTTTGGAGCTTTGCTTTATTATTTTAACTTCACGGAAGTCGCACCGAAAACCTACGTATTAGAGTCTTGGCTAACCGCGGAATGGGTAGATAGCTGGAAAGGTGATTTGTTTTCGGTTTTCGCTGTTGGATTACTGTCGATCTTAATTGCCTTCGTATATTATGGATTAGGTAAAAGGATGCGTACGATTTGGTCTGGGATTGGATTTGGGGTATTGCTTTGGCTTCTTTTATTTGTGCTTTTCCAACCGCTCTTTACTAATATTCAAAAAGTAGGGGAACTTAGTCTGGACACGATTATTACGACAGGAACCCTCTTTATTATATATGGTATGTTTGTTGGTTATTCGATCTCTTATGATTATCATGACACACAAATCCTTCATAAAAATAAAACGAAATAAACGACCGATTAAGAACGATAGTTCAGTTATACGGTTATTAAAATGAGTGGAAATGTGATAAACTAGTAGTGTTCATGCATTTAGGTTGTAAAGGACTGAGAATATCCATGAAAAAAATCTTATTACTAAATGGCCCGAATATTAATCGGTTAGGTAAACGTGAAGAAGTATATGGAAGTTTTACATTACAAGACATCGAAAAAGATGTAGGCACATTACTTAAAAAACACCATTATGAATTTGACCGTTTTCAATCAAATCATGAAGGGGAACTAGTGGACTGTCTACATCGCGCAGATGGGAATTTCTCAGGAATCATCTTTAATCCAGCAGCATATACACATACAAGCATTGCTTTACATGATGCGATTATGTCGATTGAAACTCCGGTTATTGAAGTACATATTTCGAATGTTTATCAACGCGAGAGTTTTCGTCATACATCCGTAACAGCGCCCGCATGTAGTGGACAAATTGTCGGATTTGGTTTACTGAGTTATCGATTAGCAGCTCTTGCCTTTATTGAAGAGGGGCTCAAATAGAAAGGAAATGATCTGATGGGGAAAATAAACAGTGTGAAAGCAGCACTTAAGTCGAATAATCTCGATGCAATAATCATTACGAATCCAATTAATCGAAGATATATAACAGGCTTTACAGGTAGTGCCGGAATTGCAATTATTAGCAAAACAGCGACACGGTTTGTTACTGACTTTAGATATACGGAGCAAGCGACAGAAGAAGCAATTGACTTCACAGTTGTCGAGCATAAACGAGCCATTGAACTTGAAGTGAATGAGCAATTAAAAGAACTTGATGTTCAAACGGTTGGCTTCGAGGAAAATGATGTGACATATGCACTTTATGAAAAATACAAAACTGCGTTTACAGCAAACATGGTCCCAATAAGTGGTGTGATTGAAAACATTCGACTGTATAAAACAGAAGAAGAGATTGCCACACTAAAACGAGCAGGTGAAATTGCGGATGCTGCCTATGAACATATTCAAACATTCATTAAACCAGGGATGAAAGAAATAGAAGTTGCCAATGAATTGGAGTTCTTTATGAGAAACCAAGGGGCTACATCATCTAGTTTTGATATTATTGTTGCTTCTGGCTATCGTTCAGCACTACCACATGGCGTAGCCTCAGATAAAAAGATCGAAACGGGTGAACTGGTCACGATGGATTACGGAGCCTTATACAATGGGTATTGTTCAGATATTACACGCACATTAGCTATCGGAGAAATTAGTGATGAATTAAGGACAATCTATGAGACTGTAAAGACGGCACAAGAACGCGGTGTTCATCAGATAAAACCAGGCCTGACAGGGCAAGAAGCTGATGCGATTACGAGAGATTATATTACGGATAAGGGATATGGCGACTTCTTTGGTCATTCAACAGGCCATGGTTTAGGGTTAGAGGTGCATGAACAACCAAGTTTAGCAAAAACATCAACAGAAGTACTGAAACCAGGAATGGTTGTTACCGTTGAGCCAGGTATTTATATCCCGCAAGTCGGTGGCTGCCGGATCGAAGATGATATTGTCATCACAAAATCAGGGAATCAACGATTAACGAATTCAACAAAAGAACTGATTCAATTATAAGAATTAATTTCATAATTACCGTAACAATCGAAGCCCCTTCAGTATGTAGTTGTAAACGAATCAATACAACTACATGTTGAAGTGGTGTAGCTATAAATAGGGATTATGAAATTCATTAGAATTAATTTCATAATTATCGTAACAAGCGAAGCCCCTTCAGTATGTAGTTGTAAACGAATCAATACAACTACATGTTGAAGTGGTGTAGCTATAAATAGGGATTATGAAATTCATTAATAGGGAGGAAATTTTATGTTATCGGTTAATGATTTTAGAACGGGACTTACGATTGAATTTGAAGACAATATTTGGCAAGTAATTGAGTTCCAACATGTAAAACCAGGAAAAGGAGCAGCATTTGTTCGATCGAAACTACGAAATTTAAGAAGTAATAATATCCAGGAAAAAACATTTCGTGCCGGTGAAAAAGTACGGAGAGCACACATTGAAAATAAAACAATGCAATACTTATATGCTTCCGGTGATGTACATGCGTTTATGGATACAAGTACATATGATCAAATTGAAATGCAAACAAGTCAAATCGAGCATGAATTACAATTTATTAAAGAAAATATGGAAGTTTCACTCATTACCTATGAAGGTGAAATCCTTGGCATTGACTTACCTAATAATGTTGAGCTTACTGTAACGGAAACTGAACCAGGTTTAAAAGGCGATACGGTAAGTGGCGGATCAAAATCTGCTACATTAGAAACAGGTCTCGTTGTCCAAGTACCTTTATTTATCAATGAGGATGAAGTACTCCTTATTAATACCGCAGATGGAAAATATGTATCACGCGCAAGATAATGTAGTAGACAGGAGAACGGTAGACATACTTATCGTTCTTCCTTTATATAGGTAACGAAAAACAACCTTTCTAAAAAGAGGGTTGTTTTTTTGTTGTTTTATGGGAAGATTCATCTCTTATGGACCGTATATCACTAATGAATTTTATAATACCGGTTTAGTGCAACACCGCTACAACATATAGTTGCACTGAACCGTTGTTAACTACATATTGTGTCGGTTTTGCCACTTTTGGTAATTATGAAATTCATTCTACTTGTAAAAAACATAACATAAAATAGATTGTCGCGCATATCTTGATTGTAAAGCAACTAATGAATTTCATAATCCCTATTTATATCTATATCACTCCAACAACGAAGTGACATAGCTGATTACGGTAATTATGAAATTCATTCAACTAACAAAAAAGTGAGGACAAGTATATGAAAGAAATTGTGCGATTATTTCCCATTGAGTTGAAGCAGAAAATTATATCTAAGACCCATCACAAATGGGATACTTTACAAGAAATACGATTGCGACTCGGGCAACCGATCGAACTCATATTTGACCAAGATGTTGAATGGATAAGAGAAAGTAGACCAACACCACAAGATTATATGTTTATCCTGAATCAATTAAGTGAATTTTCTCTCTACCGCATGGAGGATGAATTAAGAGAGGGATATATAACAATTGAGGGGGGGCATCGGGTTGGGTTGGCGGGAAAGGTAAATACATTAAAAGGTTCTGTCAAAGCAATTCAACATATTACTTTTTTAAATATCAGAATTGCGAAAGAAAGCATCGGTGCAGCTATTCCGATACTTCCCTTTTTATATAAAGAAAACTATTTTAACACATTGATCGTAGGTCCACCATTGACAGGTAAGACAACCTTGATACGCGATCTTACCCGGCTCATCGCATCGGGATGGAATAAAGTCCAACCAAAAAAAGTGGGCGTGATTGATGAACGCTCAGAAATAGCGGCATCGATCAAAGGTGTTCCACAACATGATGTAGGACTTAGGGCAGATGTTATGGATGCATGCCCAAAATCAGAAGGAATGATGATGCTCATCCGGTCGATGTCCCCTGAAATTGTTGTTGTTGATGAGATTGGAAGCAGTGAAGATGTACAAGCATTAATGGAAGCGATCCATGCAGGTGTAACCATTATCTGTACGATTCACGGAAATACGATCGATGAACTGAAAAAGCGACCCTCATTACAACCGCTTTTTCATGAACAAGTATTTCAACGGATCATTGTATTGGAAAAAAGTACGGTTCCCGGAAAGATCAAGCAAATCTATGATCATGATGGAACAGATCTTTATTTGAAATCGAGGTGCTTGCAAAATGAAGTGGATTGGAGCGCTTCTTTTCATAGGCATAACGACATGGGTAGGATTTGATTGGAGTCGAAAGTTAAGCAACCGACCAACTGAAATCAGGCAACTTAAAAGTGCTTTACAAATATTAGAAGCTGAAATGCTCTATAGTCAGTTACCATTACGTTCAGCATTTACGATTATTGCGAAACAAATACCACGGCCAACAAAATTATTATTTGAAAACTTAGCAAACGGGATGAAAGGCAATCAAGTTGACTTAATGAACCTCTGGGAAAGTTGTGTGGGTGAATTAATGGCTACCTCTTCATTGAGTCGCAATGAAAAGGAGGTCCTGATGCAATTTGGACGCACACTCGGTCAGCATGATTTTGCGCAACAACAAAAACATATCCAACTTACTACAACACATTTGGAAAGAGAACTAGAAGAAGCAAGGGATAATCAATATAAATATGGGAAAATGGCTAAGAGTTTAGGATTTCTATGTGGATTATTTATTGTGATCTTACTCATTTAACAAGCCAGATCGTGTCGAAAATGAATCGTTTTGAGAGTAGGAAAGGGGTACATCCATGCTTACAGATGCATCCATGTTATTTCAAATTGCTGGTATCGGAATTATCGTAGCTTTAATTCATACTATTTTAAAGCAAATGGGCAAAGAAGAGATCGCCCAGTTCGCAACATTAGTTGGCTTTATTATTGTTTTAGTCATGGTTGTCAATGGACTTTCGGATCTGTTTCAACAGATTAAATCTGTATTCCTTTTTCAAGGGTAGTCATCTATGGAAATCATACAAATCGTAACGATCGGAATAGTAGCTAGTATTCTATATATTATTTTGAAAGATTTAAATGAATCCATTGCTTTCTTCCTATTGTTAATTACGGCAATTATTATTTTCCTAGCAATCATCCAACGAATTAGTATTATATTTGAAATGATTGAATCACTGGGAGAAAAGGCCAATATTGAAGATGTATATTTACAAACGATCTTAAAAATAATCGGTATCGCCTATATTGCAGAATTAGGGGCGAGCATCACTCGAGATGCGGGACTTGGTTCTGTCGCCGCAAAAATTGAGTTAGCTGGTAAGATCTTTATATTGGTTTTAGCTGTGCCAATCATTACCGCCGTTATAGAAGCCATCTTAACCTTTTTACCAACTTCCTGACTCGTTGGAAAACAGAAGGGGGCCCTTGTAAGAAATGAAACACCATAAACTACTATTTATAGGCGCACTCATTATCTTACAACTTTTTGTGAGTGTTGGATCAAGCAAAGCAGAAGAAGTTTCAGAACAAGGGGCAACCGATAACACAGAAGATATCATCTTAGATCGGGTCTCATTAGATGGAGTTCAACAATATTGGAATGAGCTAATCGATGATTATGGAGGCTACCTACCGGAACTAGAGAAAATGAACATCAGCGAATTTATAAAAAACACCGGGTCATTCTCCTTTAAAAATATCGTTCTCGGCTTTATTAAATATTTATTTTATGAACTTATTCTCAACGGAAAATTACTAGGTTTATTGTTAACATTAACTCTCTTTTCAATTGTTTTGCAAACGATGCATGCCGCTTTTGAAGAAAGCGCAATTAGTAAAATTGCTAACTTTGTCGTTTATATGGTACTTATCTTTATCGCATTAAATAGTTTCTACGTAGCTTTCTCTTATACAAAAGATGCGATTGATGCGATGAGTGGTTTTATGATTGCACTTTTACCTTTATTACTAGGCTTGATGGCTAGTTTTGGTAATGTATTGACGGTTTCTTTCTTTCATCCTGTTACGATCTTCCTCATTAATATAAGTGGCGTATTAGTTTCAACGTTTATTTTGCCACTATTATTTTTATCAGCCTTGCTATTAATTGTGAGTAGTTTAAACGAAAATTATCAAGTCACACATCTGGCTCATTTATTTAAGACCGTTGCTCTTGCAACACTAGGAACGTTTTTAACCCTTTTCATTGGGGTCATGTCGATACAAGGGACAGCAAGTGCAATCCAAGATGGGATTGCGATTAAAACAGCAAAATTTATTACCGGTAATTTCATTCCTGTCATTGGGAAAACGTTTACCGATGCTACGGACACCATTTTAAGCGCTTCGTTATTATTAAAAAATGGTATTGGAATTGTTGGGGTCATCATGGTTGTTTTCGTAGCTTTATTTCCCGCGATGAAAATTCTAGCGATTGCCTTTATTTATAAGATCGCTGCTGCCATCTTACAGCCAATCGGTGATGGTCCAATTATTAAGAGTTTAAATACGATTAGTCACTATATGATTTATATTTTAGCTTGCTTATTAGCCGTGACGATTATGTTCTTTTTTACGATTGTGATTATTACGATGGTTAGTAATATAACGGTGTTTCTCGGGTAGGGTGATACGCATGGATATAGTCGTAGATTGGGTTACACAGATTATTGTTTTTATATTATTAGCAGCAGTTATTGACTTAATCATTCCGACCACGTCAATGAGAAAATATATTAAATTAGTTGTTGGATTAATCTTTATTCTCCTGTTTCTCCAACCCGTTTTTTATTTGTTTTCAGTTGATATTGAAAGTGAAATAGAATCCTCTATTACTGGGCTCTATGAAGAAGAAACGGAAGCAAATTGGCTGGAAAAAGAAACAAATTTTAAAAAAAGAGAAATACAAGCCTCACAAGATGCATATATTTTAGAGGAGATGGTCATTCAGCTCAGAACAGTCGCCGAAGAACCTTTATTAAAAAAGCATCAGGCACAAATTGATACGATCGAATTTGAGTTTGCGGCGGATTCGGAAGAAGTAAATTATCAAAACTTGGAAGCCGTAATTGTTTATCTCCATGAATCTGATCATAAAGAAGGTGTTGTAGGAAAGGTGGATGAGGTGATAATAGGTGATGATAAAAATGTAGACAATCATGTTGATCATGATGAAATAAAGCAAACACTAAAAGAAATCTGGGAACTCGAGGAAAAGGACATACGTATTCATTGGGGGGGAGGGACGTCTTGAAAGAACGACTACGAAAGCTACTTCAGCTTACTAAAGGTGATAACGAACGAATTTCTAAGAAAACAGGTTATTTAATTATTATCGCGCTAATTGGCCTATTGTTACTTATCTTCGGAAATGCATTTACATCTTCTCCAAATGAAACAAAAAGTGAAACGGAGATCAATACGTCGATTGAAGAATCAAGTCAAAAAGGTAGCACAAAGGAAGATGCAGAGCAAGCACCTGTAGAAGTGTTAGAGATGAGTTATAAAAAAGACCTTGAAGAAATGTTAGAAAAAATCAAAGGTGTTTCGGAAGTTGAGGTGATGGTCAATTTAGATGCTACGAATAGTAAGGTTTATGAAAAGAACTTAATTAAAGGACAACAGACAACAGATGAATCTGATGAACATGGTGGTATTCGAAAAGTTGAAGATCAGACAGAAGAAACACAAGTTGTCTTTGTTAGGGAAGGTGATCGAGAAATACCATTATTAGTGCAAACTAAAAAACCCGATGTAAGGGGCGTTTTTGTAGTAGCCAAAGGAGTTGATCACGCAACCGTTAAGATGTGGGTAATCGAATCCGTCGCTAAAGTATTAGATGTTCCAACACACAGGGTATCTGTAATGCCTAGAAAATAAGGAGGAATCATTTATGTTAAAGAAACAAACGGTATGGTTATTGACGATGCTCAGTTTAATGATTGTTTTAAGTGTTTATTATATGACTTCCGATACACAGGAAGATATAGCTTACATTGATGATGGAGAAATCGATTCTGCGGAGACGACAACAGATCCATTGGAAGGCGATGAAGCAGAAGGAGCGGCAGAAGTTAATGAAATTGAAAATCTTGGACAAGATGAATTGTTTACAACGATTCGAATGGAATTACAAAATGAACGAAGTATGAAAAAAGATCGTTACAAAGATGTGATTGCTTCAAACAGCACAACAACTGAAGAAAAAAACGAAGCTTTAAATAGCATGGATACAATGGATCAAATTTCCTCAAAAGAAGTAATTTTACAAGATTCAATCTTGGCGGCGACGGAAGAATATGAAGATGTACTCGTTCGATCAGATGAAGAGGTTGTCCATGTGCACGTAAAGGTAGATGAACTGACAAAGGAAGAAGTCGTTCATATTATGCAGATGGTGAAAGATGAGTTTGGTGAAGTAGCAGTAGATGTCAATTTTCAACCGACAACAAGTTAACAGTAAACAAGTTAACGATAAACA
The DNA here is from genome assembly GCA_035302925.1 of Virgibacillus sp. Classification (GTDB taxonomy): domain Bacteria; phylum Bacillota; class Bacilli; order Bacillales; family Amphibacillaceae; genus CALAMD01. The sequence goes on from DATGSG010000085.1 coordinate 35,230, forward strand.
AGTTAACGATAAATAAGCTAATGATAAAAAAATGAATGATCTGAATGTCGCTCCTAGTGCATTCAGATCATTTTTATGATGACAATTAATAATAATGACTAAACTATTCGCATTGAAGCTATAAGATTGTTATAATTAATGGGTGTATTGACGTTACATAAATAACAGTATAATATGAACACCTTTATGATGAGCATGCATGATAGGAATAAGCCTTTCCATCTAAACAGACCCATAACTGTTATGAATATAAGCCTGGAGGGATAGTATGTTAAAAGTACAAGAAATACGTGAAATTATAAAATTAATTGATGAATCAACGATCAGCGAATTTACTTATGAAACAAATGAAACGAAAGTAGTGTTGAAGAAAGATCAAGCAACTGTTGCAAGTCCTGTAAGTTCGCAGGACCAAGTAGTAACAGACCAATCGGTTGAAGTACAAGAAAAACAGAAAGTAGCGGTTCAAGCCCAAGCCGTTGATGAGAAAGAAGTAGTCATTACAGATCAGCCAACAACGAATTCAAGCTTAACGGTTGATTATGATTATGAAATTGTATCTCCAATGGTCGGTACGCTTTATAGTGCACCATCACCTGAGGAAGATCCCTACGTAGCCAATGGAGCTCAAGTAACGAAAGATACAGTAGTCTGTATTGTTGAGGCGATGAAGCTATTTAATGAGATCGTGGCAGATGTATCAGGGGAAATCGTTGAAGTATTAGTTGAAGACGGCGAACTCGTGGAATATGGACAACCATTATTTAGAGTGAAGACGAAATAAGGGGATGTAGCTTGTGATAAAAAAAGTGTTGATCGCGAACAGGGGAGAGATCGCTGTTCGCATAATACGGGCATGTAAAGAACTAGATATTGAGACTGTAGCCGTCTACTCTGAAGCAGATCAGGAGTCATTGCATGTTCAATTAGCAGATGAAGCCTATTGCATTGGGCCGGCATTAAGTAAGGATAGTTATTTAAACTTTGCGAATGTCATGAGTGTAGCGACTTTAGCAGGAGCCGATGCCATTCATCCAGGATATGGATTTTTAGCAGAAAACGCAGACTTTGCAGAGATTTGTAATGAATGCAATATTATATTTATTGGCCCTACCCCTGAAGCGATTCAAAAAATGGGCATTAAAGATGTCGCAAGGGAAACAATGGACCAAGCAAATGTTGCGATTGTGCCAGGATCACAAGGTATTATTGAGTCGGAAGATGAAGCGATGGAGATCGCCAATAATATTGGGTATCCAGTCATCATTAAAGCAACAGCAGGTGGTGGCGGTAAAGGGATTCGGATTGCACGGACGGAAGAGGACTTATTGAATGGAATTCGCATTACACAAAAAGAAGCGGAGAAAGCTTTTGGAAATGCGGGGGTTTATCTAGAGAAATTCATTGAAGACTTCCGACATATTGAAATCCAAATACTTGCAGACCAACACGGAAATGTAATCCATTTAGGGGAGCGTGACTGCTCGATACAAAGAAGGTTACAAAAACTTGTTGAAGAAACACCTTCACCAGCAATCACACCCGAGATTCGCGAGCAAATGGGTGATGCAGCAGTCAGAGCTGCTAAAGCAGTAGACTATGTTGGTGCGGGTACGATCGAATTTATTTTCGATCGTACGAGTGATCAATTCTTCTTCATGGAAATGAATACACGGATTCAAGTCGAGCATCCTGTTACAGAAATGGTCACTGGCGTCGACTTAATCAAGGAACAGATTAAGATTGCCAACGGTGAAAAATTAGCGATCAAGCAAGAGGAGATAACGTTTGAAGGCTGGTCCATTGAGTGCCGTATAAACGCTGAAAACCCATTTAAAGACTTTATGCCTTCAGCTGGTACCATTGACATGTATCTACCACCAGGCGGTTTCGGTGTTCGCGTTGATTCAGCAGCGTATCCCGGGTATACGATTCCCCCTTATTATGATTCGATGATTGCTAAACTAATTACGTATGGACCTACTCGTGAAGAAGCGATCACGCGAATGAAACGTGCTTTAGATGAGTTTGTTATCGAAGGAATCCATACGACCATTCCTTTTCATCGCTTAATTATGGACCATGAAGTATTTGTAAAAGGTGATTTTAATACGAACTTCCTTGAAGAAAATCCAATTCTAGAAATAAAGGAGTGAGCCAGATGGATGAAGGGTCATTATTAGATGTCACGAGTAATACGGAACTTGGAATTGTTGAAATTGCTCCGGAAGTAATTGAAGTCATTACGGGTATTGCCGCATCAGAGGTCGAGGGTATATCAGCGATGCGAGGCAACTTTGCGGCAGATGTTGTGGAACGGTTCGGTAAGAAATCACATAGCAAAGGTGTTAAAGTCGAATTTACAGATACGGGGATTCTTATTGATCTCTATGTTGTATTAGATTTTGGAGTGTCTATACCGAAGACTGCTGAAAAATTACAAACAAATATTAGACAAACGATTAAAAATATGACGGCGCTGGATATTAACGAGATCAATGTGCATGTAGTCGGCATAAAAATGGAACAAGATAATCCTGAAGAAGACGAATAGCAACCAAGGTCAAAAGGGGAAACCCTTTTGACCTTACTTTCTGTTCAAACATATTCTACATGGCATAAAAGGAGTCGGCAAAGATGAATCGGAGTACAGCGAGAGAAAAAGCGATGCAAGTCCTTTTTCAGTTAGACGTAAATAATAGTGAACCGGCAGAGGCAATTCAAAGGTTTTTGGGGGAAGAAGAAGGAAATTACTTTTTAACCGGACTCGTTGAAGGAGTAACCCAAAATCAAGGTAGGGTTGATGCGATTATTGTTGAACACCTTGAAAACTGGACAATTGATCGAATTGCAGCGGTTGAAAAAACAATTTTAAGAATTGCGACGTATGAAATTAATTATATGGAAGATATTCCCGAAAGTGTTTCCATAAATGAAGCGGTCGAATTAGCGAAAAAATACGGGGATGAACAATCCGGTAAATTCGTTAATGGCGTATTATCAAAAATAATATTCTAAAAGAGGATGTTCACCATGTCAGCAGAAATTATTGATGGGAAAGAATTAGCAAGAAAAATACGAATGGACATGAAAGAGGAAGTTTCCGATCTTTCCACAAGCGGACTGATTCCACATTTAACCGTTATCCTAGTCGGGGATAATCCAGCTTCTAAATCATATGTTAACGGAAAGAAAAAAGCTTCAGCCGAAGTGGGGATCTCTTCAGATATTATTGAATTATCTGTTGGGATAACCGAAGAGGAGCTATTGAATACGATCGAGGAGCTCAATCAAGATCAATCGGTACATGGGATTCTTGTACAACTTCCGCTGCCCAAGCATATTCAAGAACAAGCTGTGATTGAAGCAATCGATCCTGCTAAAGATGTGGATGGTTTTCACCCGATTAATATAGGGCGGATGATGACGAATCAAGAAACACTTCTACCATGTACACCACATGGGATTGTGACCATGCTTAAAGCAAGCAATATCGAGCTGGAAGGCCAACATGTCGTGATCATCGGCAGAAGTAATATTGTAGGCAAACCTGTTGGGCAGTTATTATTAAATGAAAATGCGACGGTGACTTACTGTCATTCGAAAACGAAGGACTTAATTTCCCTTACGTCAAAAGCGGATATTTTAATTGTAGCCGTCGGCATACCGAAAGGGATTGGCAGAGAACACCTGAAACAAGATGCTGTTGTAATAGATGTCGGTATTAATCGACTCGAGGATCGATCACTCGTTGGGGATGTAGATTTTGATCAAGTAAAAGAAACAGCGTCCTTTATTACGCCGGTACCTGGTGGAGTTGGTCCCATGACGATCGCCATGTTGCTACAAAATACATTGAAGGCTGCCAAAGAGCTGTCCCGAAAATGAAGGATAATTACTTAACCGTTTCCGCATTAACAAAATATATAAAGCGGAAAATCGATATGGATAGTCATTTACAAAACGTTTGGCTAAAAGGTGAAATTTCAAACTTTAATCATCATAGCCGGGGCCATATGTATTTAACGATAAAAGATGATCAATCGAGAGTACAATCCATTATGTTTGCGGGGAATAATCGACACTTAAAATTCACTCCAGAAAATGGAATGAATGTATTGATACGGGGCGACATTGGTGTTTTTGAACCATTCGGACAATATCAATTGTATATCCAAGAAATGGAGCCAGATGGGATTGGTTCGCTATACTTAGCCTATGAACAGTTAAAAGAAAAACTAAAAAAGGCAGGTTTCTTTGCAGACGCTCATAAACAGAAAATACCGGTGTACCCTAAGCATATTGGCATAATAACTTCGCCAACGGGTGCTGCGGTACGTGATATGTTGACGACAATAAAACGGCGATATCCGATTGTAGATGTAACGATTATTCCAGCAATCGTTCAGGGATCATCTGCCGCTGATTCCATAAAGGAAGCAATCGAAACCGCAAACAATCATCATTATGATCTCTTAATTATTGGACGTGGTGGTGGATCCATAGAGGATCTGTGGGGCTTCAATGAAGAAATTGTCGCGCAGGCCATTTTTCATTCCGCCATACCGATTATTTCAGCAGTTGGCCATGAAACAGATCATACCATTAGTGACTTTGTCGCCGATTTACGGGCCCCAACACCAACAGCCGCAGCAGAACTAGCGGTGCCATCTAAATTAGAATTGCTGGACAGGAATAGGAGTATGAAGGATTCCATGACGAGAGCTTTACGTGGAAGAATTGAAAATGAGCAGAAACAGTTGAATCGCTTAAAACAATCCTACGCTTTCCGATATCCTAAAAATTTACTTCAGCAAAAAGAGCAAGAACTTGATAAACATACGGAGCGTTTAGAAAGAGGGCTCACGCATTTAACAACAAATAAACAGCAGACGTATGATCATGCGTATGCCCGGTTTACCGCTCAACATCCAAGACAACAGATGGAACAAGGTGCAAAGCAAGTATCAGATCTAATCAAACAACAGAATAAAGTGATGGCACATCTTTTAAAGCAGCAAACGGAGAGAGTGATGACTAGCATTGATCATTTAACATTACTAAATCCATTAGAAGTAATGAAACGCGGTTTTGCAATCCCATATACGGCCGCAGGAAAAGTGATTAAATCTAGTAAACAAGTGATCGAAAAGGAAGAAATTCTTGTTAAGCTAACGGATGGCGATCTGATCTGTCACGTAATAAATATAGAGGAGAATGAAACATAATGGCGAAAGACTCTGAACTGACCTTTGAATCAGCAATCGTAGAATTAGAAAAGATCGTTGACAAGTTAGAAGAAGGTGATGTACCTTTAGAAAAAGCAATCAATTATTATCAAGAAGGTATGAAACTTTCCAAAATATGCAATGATAAGTTAGTCCATGTTCAAGAGAAAATGTCATCGATAATGAATGAGCAAGGAGAATTTGAATTATTTGAAATTCAGGAGGAAGAATGAATGGTAGAACATAATCTTGATGACTATATCGAACAGAATAAAGCAATCATTCATAGAGAAATAAGGAAGTATCTTGATGAACTAGCTATTCCAGAACGTTTAAAATCGGCTATGATTTATTCGATTGAAGCCGGAGGTAAGAAAATACGCCCGATTCTTTTAATAGCGAGCTATGAAGCATATGGTCAGGATAAGGATAAAGTCATCTCTACAGCTGTAGCTTTAGAAATGATTCATACTTATTCTTTAATCCATGATGATTTGCCAGCAATGGATGATGATGATTTGCGTAGAGGGTATCCGACAAATCATATTCAATTTGATGAGGCAACAGCGATATTAGCGGGTGATGCTTTATTAACATACAGTTTCGAAATCATTGCCAATGATCCGAAATTATCCAGTGATGAAAAAGTTGAAGTCATGCAAATGCTTTCCAGTCATAGTGGTCCAAAAGGCATGGTTTCAGGTCAAATTCTCGATATGGAAGCAGAGAAAAACCCTGTTTCCTTGGCAGAATTAGAAAACATACATAATTTAAAAACAGGAAAGTTATTATCTTTTGCGATTACGTCCGGAGCCTATTTAAGTAAGGCTACAACAGAACAAATGAAACATTTATCAACATTTTCCTATTATTTAGGACTTATCTTTCAAGTCCAAGATGATATTTTAGATGTAGCTGGTGATGCAAGTAAAATAGGCAAACCGGTAGGCAGTGATTCAAACAACGCCAAAAGTACCTACCCAAAACTGTTAGGAATGGACGGTGCGATCAAGCAAAAACAGATTTATGTTGATCAAGCGAAGGAAGCATTACAACAAGCGGGTGCAGTTGAAAGCTATTTATTCTTGCTGACAGACTACTTAACGCAAAGGGATCATTAGACAAAATCAATTAATTCAGATTGCGAATACGCGCAAGATACCCTCGGTAACATAGTCATCAATGATGGATTTACAGATGATAATATGCTAAAATGATCTCATATAAGGAATGGTGCAGTATTCTAGTCAGTCCCCTGCTCCTGAAGGCGGGCCTAAAAATTCGCCAAAGGGCATATCAATGAAGTTCCTTGTGTTGGCTTGAGGCGCCCAGCCTTGGGTCAGTGCTGGG
>DATGSG010000086.1:0-6701 GCA_035302925.1 Virgibacillus sp.
AATATTTTTACTTTCTGCTTCTTCTTTAAAGGCAGCACCATCAATCATTGTATGGCTAATGTTTGGATTGAGAACACTCATAATATTTAACGCCTGAACAACTTCTGGGCAATTTTGACAAGATAAACTAATGTATGACTCAAAGTGTAGTTCATCATCAATTGCTTCAATTTGTTCTTTAACTTCGTCGTCAATCTTTGGTGCTCGTCCACTTACTTGAAGTAAGGCGAGGACGAGGGATGTAAACTCATGTCCTAGTGGAATACCAGCAAAAACGATGCCTGTATCTTCATCTGGACGATTGACGCTAAAGCTAGGTGTTCTTTCAAGAACTGTATGTTCAATAGTTATCTTAGAGGACATGGAGGCTAGTTCATCGACTAGCGCTACCATGTCTTTAGAAGTTTTATCAGAATCCGTACTTACTTTAAGAAGTATTTCGCCTTCCAATAGTTCTAGGTATTGGGCAAGCTGTTGTTTCATTTCTGGTTCAAGTATCATTTATGTGCACTCCTTAAATTTTACCTACGAGATCGAGGCTTGGCTTTAATGTTTCTTCGCCTTCCTCCCACTTCGCTGGGCAAACCTCTCCTGGGTTTTCACGTACGTATTGTGCAGCTTTGATCTTACCGACTAAAGTACTTGCATCTCGACCAATCCCATCAGCATTAATTTCTGCTGCTTGGACGACTCCGTCTGGATCAATGATAAATGTACCTCTTTGTGCGAGGCCCGCTTCTTCATCTAATACATCAAAAATACGTGAGATCTTTTGTGATGGATCTCCAATCATAATATACTCAAGCTTACTAATGGCATCTGAATGATCGTGCCATGCCTTGTGTGTAAAGTGAGTATCTGTTGATACTGAGTAGACTTCTACACCAAGCTCCTTTAATTCTTCATAATGATCTTGAACGTCCTCTAATTCAGTAGGACATACGAAAGTAAAGTCTGCTGGGTAAAATACAACAACACTCCACTTTCCTTTTAAATCTTCATGAGAGACCTCGATGAAATCTCCTGTACCTGCATGATAAGCCTCTGCGTGAAATTCTTCGATCTCTTTACCAATAAGTGACATGTGAACAATTCCTCCTAATAATTTTATTTATTTTAAAATGAGAAGATTGTTATATAGTATAGGAAATAAGTGATGATTTTAGTCACTTTTCATTTATATCGTTTCCTAAACTAAAACAATTCTCATTTGAAACTCATTACTCATTATTCATAGATTGTTGAAAAAAGTCAAGCGTTAAGAATGAATGTCATATTTTATTAACAAATAATCAACAAACGTACATAAATAACTCATAAACACCATTTGAAAGCGCTATCATATAGCTGTTTGTGACCGTTTGAAAAAATGGTTTTAGTTTGTAAAAAAATACATTTACATAAGGTGATATATGATAAAAATGCTTCAGAAAAGGTTGGGTTGTTATACCGTTTTTAAAGCATAAAAATTCTCTTTAAATAACCATGAAGTGGTCACCTAAAGAGAATATATGATTAGTAATATTTCTCTAATTAAAATCAATTGTCTTTTCATCATCTTGAATAAATAACTTATGGTGGGGAGGGGTCGTTTCGCTAATTATATTTCCTTTTCGGATGACATATAGACATTCACTTGTTAGTCGAATAGCATCTTTAACGCTTGTGGCGTTTAGGATGAGACAGTCTGCTTGTTTATTTTCCTCTATACCATAATCATCTTGTATATGAAGTGTTTTTGCTCCATTGTACGTAATAAGATCTAATAACTCATCGATTTCTTCTTCACCATTTAAATGAGCTGTATGTACAAGTAAATGTAGAGCTTGCAGGAGGCTTCCTTTTCCTAATGGATTAAACGGGTCCATAATATTATCATTTCCTACGCTAACATTAATGTTCTGTTTTAACAATTCATCAATGCGTGTATGGCCCCGCTTTCTAGGATAGCCATCAAGTCTATTTTGTAAAAGAGTATTGGAAAAAGGATTTGTAACGATATGGATGCCAGCTCTTTTAATAAGTCCAATAAGTTTAGCTACATAGTCATTGTTATAATTGTGCATGGCTGTTGTATGGCTAGCTGTAACTCTCCCGGACATATTTCGTTCGAGCGTATGTTTTGCGATCACCTCTAAAAATCTAGAGTGCTCATCGCCCGTTTCATCTGTGTGAATATCAATCAACTTGCCATATTTTTCAGCAAGGTCAAAAATGTATTCAATTGATCGAATACCATCTTCCCTTGTAAATTCTGCTTGTGGCATGCCGCCAATAACATCAGCACCCATTTTTATAGCTTCAACGAGTAGTTCATCCATGTCCGGATAAGCGAATATTCCATCCTGTGGAAATGCAACGATTTGAATATCGACTTCATCTTTAAACTCTTCTCTTAGTTCAACCATTGCTTCAATCGTTATTAAAGAATCAATAGTTGTATCGGTATGTGTTCTAATTTTCAATACACCATTTGCGATGAGCCAATGAATTGTTTTTCTAGCTGATTGTTTAATGTCTTCTCTTGTTGCGGCTTCTTTATACTCACTCCAAATGTCGATTCCCTCTAGCAACGTTCCACTTTTGTTAAAATGTGGGTTCCCAGCGGTAAGGGCAGAATCTAAATGAACGTGCGATTCAATAAAAGGTGGAATAACAAGATGGCCCCTTGCATCAATTGTTTTCTTCGATTCTAAATCGACATTAGGTTTAATGCTACGAAATTTGCCGTTTTTAATCGCGATATCAACAAGTTCACTTTTTTGTGTTAGTTTTGCGTTTCGAATAATTAAGTCCAACATCTTCATCTCCTTTCCTTTTATACATAGAACGTAAAAACGCTTAGAATGATATCTAAGCGTTTAAAAAGGTTTTAACCAATAATATGATATCCGGCATCTACATGGAGAACTTCACCAGTTACTCCGCGAGATAAGTCGCTCATGAAGAACAACGTAGCATCACCAATTTCATCTTGATCAACATTTCTTCGTAACGGAGCTTTTTCTTCAATAATGTTATTGATTTCATTAAAACCAGAAACTCCTTTAGCTGACAAAGTTCGAATTGGACCAGCTGAAATAGCATTCACCCGGACACCGTCTTTACCGACATCTTCAGCTAAGTATCTAACGCTTGCTTCTAAAGACGCTTTTGCAACACCCATAACATTGTAGTTTTTAACGACTCGTTCAGAACCTAAATATGTTTGGGTGACAATACTTCCGCCTTCTGTCATTAATTTTCTAGCTTCACGAGTGACTGCAACTAAGGAATATGCGCTAATATCTTGGGCTAATAAAAAGCCATCCCTAGATGTATCGGCATATTCACCTTGTAATTCTTCTCGATTCGCAAAAGCAACTGAATGGACGACTCCGTGAATTGTTCCGACCTTTTCTTTAATTTCTTGAAAGGCGTTCGTAATACTTTCATCGCTTGCGACATCACAAGTAACTGTTAATTTCGCCTCCATATCATTTTGCTCAAGCAATTTTATAAGGCGATTAAATGAGCGCTCTTTACGATTTGTAAAAATTAAGTTTGCTCCTGCTTTATGTAAGGATTTTGCAATACCCCATGCGATACTACGTCGATTTGCAACACCCATAACAACAATGTTTTTTCCATTTAATAAGCCTGACATACGGGCACCTCCATTGAAATATGTATATACTATTATAGCTGAACGAAAGATGTTAAGAAACAAAAAATCGTTTTAATTTGCATTAATTTCATTTATCGGTTAGTATAAATAACGGTCACGTCAAAGATGTTGTCTATGGAAAGACAAAATACTTTACAGCGTGAAAATATTATGTATAATAATATATGCTAAATTTTCTGAAGGAATTGATAGTTTTCTAGAAATTATGGCCCGTTAGTCAAGCGGTTAAGACACCGCCCTTTCACGGCGGTAGCACGGGTTCGAATCCCGTACGGGTCACTACAATAATACTCTCTCTGTGGAACGTTGCGGAGAGAGTATTATCTACTATTAAAGGGAAAACCTTTGTAATGTATTGGTCTAACTCAATTGGTAAAGCAAATCGCTAACATCATCGAGTAAGCTGCTATGTGCAGGTTTGTGAGGAGTTCGGCTTCATCGAGTAGGCTTGCACACGACGAACAACCATTCGAGCAACTTTTCTTCTGGGTAAGCTGCGAGTAAGCTTGAAGCATTCGCTTCATCGAATCCGCTAGAAGATACAGGGCCAAAAACAGAAAAAGTAAATAGTGTTCAATAAATAGGCTTTTTTCCATACGCCGGTCTAGCTCAATTGGTAGAGCAACTGATTTGTAATCAGTAGGTTGGGGGTTCAAGTCCTCTGGCCGGCACCATTTATTTAGTAAGCCTTATTTTGAATAATCTTTTAAAAACTGCTTACAATATGGAGGGGTAGCGAAGTGGCTAAACGCGACGGACTGTAAATCCGTTCCCTTAGGGTTCGAGAGTTCGAATCTCTCCCCCTCCATTTTAATTTTAATTGACATTGGGCTATAGCCAAGCGGTAAGGCAGCGGATTTTGGATCCGCTATTCCTAGGTTCGAATCCTAGTAGCCCAGTTTTTTTATGCCCAAAATACATAAATAAATACAGGAGCCATTAGCTCAGTCGGTAGAGCAACGAGCGACGCTTCTGCCGAATCCGCTACGAGTAAGCCCGAAGCATTCACTTCCTCGAATAAGCTAGAAGATGCAGGGCTCAAAAGTACAATCTTAAAACAGAACATTTGTTATTAGGAGCCATTAGCTCAGTCGGTAGAGCATCTGACTTTTAATCAGAGAGTCGCAGGTTCGATTCCTGCATGGCTCATCAAATTTCGAAAATGATGCATCAATAAACAAGGCAATCGCACATATGAGATTTGCCTTGTTTATTTGCATTTTAGTTAATAATTTTGGATAATAGAAGGGAGTTTAAAACAAAGGTTTTTATACTAGTCTTTTAATCGTCTAAATATATACAATTTAATTACATGTTGATAAAAGGATGCGATAAGATGAAGACCTCTAGAATCCCAGGTTTCTACAAACTATCGGTAGACGAACGAAGGGATCTATTGACTAAAATGAATTCACTCACGGAAGAGGAAAAAGAACTTTTTTATTCCAATGCGACATTACCAGTAAATATTGCTGATAATATGATTGAGAATGTTGTTGGAACATTTTCATTACCATTAGGCCTAGGGTTAAATTTCTTAGTCAATGGAAAAGAATACACTGTGCCGATGGCTGTAGAGGAAGCCTCAATTGTTGCCTCTGCAAGTTATATTGCAAAAATCGTTCGTGAAGCAGGTGGCTTTGAAGCGACCGCTACGGATCGAGTTATGATCGGGCAGATTCAAGTAGTCGGTTGTCCTGATTTTGAACAAGCAAAAGAGGAAGTTTTACAACATAAGGACAAGCTGATAGCAGCAGCAAATGACGCTTACCCAAGTATTAAGAAACGTGGTGGTGGTGCTGAGGATCTTGAAGTAAGAATTTTAAATGAAGAGCCGAGCTCAAAGTATAATCAAATGTTAATCTTGCATATGTATATTAATACCGTTGATGCAATGGGTGCGAATATGATTAATACAATGGTTGAAGCAATAGCACCCCTTGTGGAAGAACTGACAAAAGGTACAGTTTATTTACGTATATTATCTAACTTAGCTGATCGTTGTTTAGCAAAATCAAGATGTGTTATTCCACCACATCTCTTAGCATCAGATGGTTTCACAGGTGAAGAAGTAAGAGATGGGGTTATTCATGCTTATGAATTTGCTGCATCTGATCCATATCGGGCAACGACTCATAATAAAGGAATTATGAATGGGATAGATCCGGTCGTTATTGCAACGGGGAATGATTGGCGTGCTGTTGAAGCAGGTGCTCATGCTTATGCAGCAAAAGACGGCCATTACACTTCAATGACAAAATGGTATGCAGATGAGGAAGGAAATCTCGTAGGTGAACTTGAGTTACCAATGGCTATTGGGACAGTTGGTGGAGCAACTAGAGTTCATCCGATGTCTCAACTCGCCCTGAAGATTTTAGATATAGACACTGCAGATGAACTATCAAAATTGCTTGTATCTGTAGGATTAGCACAAAACTTAGGAGCCTTAAAGGCATTAGCGACCGATGGTATTCAAAAAGGCCATATGACATTACATTCACGCTCAGTAGCCATTGCTGCTGGAGCAACTGGGGAGATGGTAGAAATTATTGCAAAAAAATTAGTCGAAGCAAAGGAAATCCGTGTAGGTAAAGCAAAAGAGTTATTGGAAGAGTATGAAGATGAACGCTAAAAAAGTACAAATTGCAGAAAAAGTTGCCATTGGAACAGCAAATAGTAAATTAATTTTAGTAGGAGAGCATGCGGTTGTACACGGTAAACCAGCAATTGCCATTCCCTTTCCCTTAGTTGGTGTAGAAGCAACAGTTGAACATGTTCCAGGAAATGTAAAAATAGATAGTTCTTTTTACCACGGCCCCATTGAATTAGCTCCTGATAATATAAAAGGAATTGTCCAGGCAATTAAAGAGACATTAAAACATGTGAATTTACCATTAAAAGATTTGCTTATTAAAATTAAATCATCGATTCCTCCAGGGAAAGGATTAGGATCTAGTGCGTCCGTAGCAATTGCTGTAACGAAAGCAATTTTTCATTATGCAGATGCTCCTTATACGGAGGAAGAATTACTTGA
>DATGSG010000087.1:0-4393 GCA_035302925.1 Virgibacillus sp.
ATATATATCTTTCCGACTGTTTCTGAGTGTAAGGAAATCCACTGTCTTCTTGTATTAATGGACCCAATGGAATGATTTGATATATAAGTTCCATCACCCTTATCTTGCAATATATGAAGTAATTTATCTGGCCCTTCTCCATGACCTATAAAAGTCGGTACCCCAAGTGAGAGCGCTGTTTGCGTCGCCTGTAATTTTGACTTCATTCCACCCGTACCAAACTTTGACCCTTTTTCATCGGCTGCTTCCATCATTTCATCTGTGATGGATTCGATATAATCGTACCTCACTGCATCTTGATAGAGATTTGGGTTTTTATTATAAAGTCCATTTATATCCGTTAATAAAATGAGTTGATCGGCATGGACAAAGCCACTGACAAGTGCTGATAACATATCATTGTCACCAAACGTCAATTCATCAATAACGACCGTGTCATTCTCATTTATAATCGGTAAAATCCCGCGCTCTAATAATTCAGTTATCGTAGCAAATGCATTCCGATATCGTTCCCGATTTGAGAAGTCACCTCTCGTTAATAATATTTGAGCGGGGATTATATTAACCTTTCTAAACATTTTAATATACGATTGTATGAGAAGGCCCTGACCTACCGCTGCAGCTGCCTGCTTTCCTTTAATTGTTACAGGTCTTGATGGGTAACCTAGACTCATAAACCCAGAGGCAACTGCTCCAGATGAAACCAATATGACGTCATGATTTGCCTGGCGAAGTGCAGCTAGTGCGTAAACATGATCGGCTAGCTTCTCCTCATCAACCTCCCCCCTGTCATTCGTTAATGAACTGCTGCCAATTTTGACAACGATTCGTTTCTTTTTCATGATGTTTGGCTCCTTGTCTTCCGTATTCGCTGATCAATCATTGAATCTTTTAAGCTTTTATTTCCAAAAATACATATAAAAAAACCCAATCATCCTGTAAATAGGACGAAAGAGTTTACTTCCGCGGTACCACCATAATTGGATGTGCTTCACACATCCCCCTCATTTCATAACGCTGAAAGTCGCGCCTAATTTTAATATTAGGACTCAAGAGACAGGTTCTAGGAATTGTTTGTGGTGAAATCTTTCAGCTTGTAAATTTCACTCTCTGTTACAACAAGGTCCTATAATAATTCTCTATTAACGTTCTCTACTATTCATTATTCACACCATTATAAGGAATGAATTGCAATGTGTCAATAACTGTTAACGATTATGATATTCGAATAACTCCAGTTTAGAGTAAATGAATGTTCTCCCTTTGTTCGCTATGCAGTCTACAAAAGTAATAAGAATTGTAATTGTAATTACTCTTCGTATATAATATAAGGTAGCCTTTCATCTCGTGTTGATCAATCGTGCAGAATTTCCTCTGAACAAAAGGGATATTCAATCCTTAAACATATAAAAAGGATCACAAGTTCTTATTTACACGTGCATGAAACTTAAAAATATACTGTTCAGCATTCACCGCCTATATGATTCCATTTCGTGAAAACATTGTCACCAATGATTTATCTATTAGGAATGGCGAATGAACAATAGGAGTTGTCATATAAATGCCCAGTCATACAAATAAAAGAGACCTTCCCGATCAATCGAACATGCAACATGACTCGATCGGTCGACTGCTGATAAAGTGCCCGGATCAGCCAGGGATTGTTGCTATGTTATCTAAGTTTTTATTCGATCATGGAGCAAACATTATAGAATCTAGCCAATATTCAAGCGATCCTGAAGGTGGGGACTTTTTCATTCGGCTCGAATTCCATTGTGATGATTTGCATACAAAACGGGAGCAAATGGAAAAGGACTTCGATCATTTGGCTAATCAATTCAATATGGATTTCCAATTTACGTATGGCAATGAAAGAAAACGAACGGCCATTTTCGTATCGAAAGAAACACATTGTTTAATGGAGTTATTATGGGAATGGCAAAGTGGCGATTTAAAAACTGATATTGCTGTTGTCATTAGTAATCATGAGAATGCACGTGAATATGTTGAAGCGTTAGGGATCCCCTTTCACTACATACCAGCCAATAAAACGATTCGCCAAGAAGTTGAGAAGAAGCAAATTGCTTTAATGAAAGAATATCAAATAGATCTGTTAATTCTAGCCCGCTATATGCAAATTTTAACACCCGAATTTGTTGCTCAGTTTCCGGATCAAATCATTAATATTCATCACTCGTTTTTGCCTGCATTTATTGGTGCTAGACCTTATGAGCGAGCCTATAAACGTGGTGTGAAATTGATTGGTGCGACCTCACATTATGTAACAAATGATCTTGATGAAGGCCCGATTATTGAGCAAGATATTGAGCGGGTAGATCACCGCGATCACGTCATTGACTTAAAGAAAATTGGTCAGCAAATTGAACGCCGTGTACTCGTTAGGGCTGTGAAGTGGCATTTAGAAGACCGAATTATTGTTCAGAACAATAAAACAGTCGTTTTTCATTAAGGATTAACAACGCATGGAATGATATGGGCCTGAATAGTATGTCATTCCCATATTTTTTTGAAGGAGGTAGTATCATTGCCCTGGCTTTACGTTCTTTTTGCAGCAATTGTAGAAGTTTTTTGGGTCATTGGTCTAAAGTATTCCGACTCGTTTTTAGAATGGGCAGGTACCATCATCATGATTGTCTTTAGCTTTTATTTTATTATTAAAGCTTGTGAGGAATTACCCGCAGGAACCGTATATGCGGTTTTCACAGGATCTGGAGCTGCCGCCATTGCACTCATTGATTTCACTATTTTTGGAGAAGTCTTCACTCTTCCTAAAGCATCTTTTATTGGTTTAATTATTATCGGTGTCATTGGTATTAAAGTCACTACCGATACGGATGACACAGGTACAAAACCAGATCCGCTCTCTACGGGAGGCGAATAATATGGCTTGGATTTATCTCGTCATTGCGAGTTTCGGTGAGATTTTTGGTGTCATGAGTATTAATTTATACTTGCAAAAGAAAAACTTTACTTGGTTATGTATGATCATTTTATCTATGGGATTAGGTTTTGCCTTTCTCTCCCTAGCAATGCGCGACATTCCACTTGGCACGGCCTATGCGATTTGGACTGGTCTTGGAGCAGCAGGTGCAGTCATCATGGGGATTCTCTTCTTTAAAGAGTCGGCAGGATGGAAACGTCTCCTCTTTTTATCATGTATTATTGCTGGGGCAGTTGGCCTAAAAGTCGTTAGCTAATTCATCCCTTTATTATGGCTCCCTATCATTCAGTCGACTCAATGATCTTCTACTGAATGATAGTCTTTTAGTTTTTTCTGAATTTACTGTCACGACTCTTTGCTTGAAGTTTCTTCATTAATTCTTCTGATCTTTCTGCTTCACGTTTTGTTTTTTTATAATCGATTGACTTCACTTTATATTTCCCATTCCGCTCTTCAATCCAAAAGTACGTATTTTCTTTGCTTCCTTTAGGTAATTCATTCACTGGCA
Source organism: Virgibacillus sp. (assembly GCA_035302925.1). Lineage (GTDB taxonomy): Bacteria > Bacillota > Bacilli > Bacillales > Amphibacillaceae > CALAMD01. The sequence goes on from DATGSG010000087.1 coordinate 3,471, forward strand.
CAACGATAGCAATCTGAATATCTTCAATTAAAATAACTGCTTGATTAAGATCTTCAAAACGATCTAATACTCCACGCATTCATTTCACCCCATCTTTTAAACTTCTTATCTTCAAAGATACAACCTCCATGAAAGATTGTCCATAATTTATGATCCATTACACGGTATATTCAAATCATGAATCGGCCATTTTCCTTAAAAATATGGGTACATGTCTGATACATCCTTTTCCGATTCGCATAGTCTATTAGTGATCGATCCAATGAAAGGAGTGTTTTATTATGGGACGTCATCGCCGTCCAAATTATGATTGTAATCGTCCAAAGAAAATTGTCTATCCGGTTAAAGAAAATGTCGTACATTGTTGTTCTCAAGAAACGATAAAACATGTACACCCATCGCATACGACAGTTGTTAATCATCATTTAATTAAAAATAAACATGTATTTCCTCATACAACTTCAGAAAAAGATACTGTCGAAAGCGTAGATGTTGCAGGTAATTCATTTAATGGCCCAGGTGGAATGGGATCACATCATCATCACCAACATGAACATGGGCATGGAAAATGTCATTGCAAGAATAAGCATAAATGGTGATCACGAAAAGACGAGTAGTATTCATATACTCGTCTTTTTCTATTTAAAACAAATCGTATCAAAGATAATTGGCAATACGTATGAGTAATATGTTTACGGGGTAACTTCTCTAATATTCAGTAAATTATCTGATTTAAAAAGGATTCTCACCTTTGGTATAATAGTTTTAGACAAACAAACCAGAAAGGTGGAATCCTCATGAATAATGATATCAATAATTTACCTAATTTAAAAGAAATTGAGTCAAATCTTTTTAGTGAACTTCAGGATGTCTTCCAGTCTACTCTCCTTTCTATCTTGCAGGAAATAGATGTTTGGTTGAGA
>DATGSG010000088.1:0-3948 GCA_035302925.1 Virgibacillus sp.
GGTGTTTCAAGACTAGGTATATTTTTCAATATCTTCATGAAGGGGGAAGTTATTCATGAAACGCATTGGAAAAACAGGTTTATTAACACAAATCCTTATCGCCTTTGTATTCGCTATTATTGCCGGAATTATATTTGGACCAAGCATTGGAATTATTGAACCTCTCGGAATCCTATTCTTACGTCTAATTCAATTTATTATCATACCACTGATTGTTTCCTCTCTAATTGTTGGTGTGGCAAGCACCGGGGATGTGCAAACGCTTGGGAGAATTGGCGGGAAAACGATTATATATTATTTAGGTACCACCCTGATGGCAGTTACGATTGGACTTTTAGCCGGGATCTTATTCAAGCCTGGTGCTGGGGTTGACGTTTCTACCACAGGAGAAATACCTGAAGTAACCGAAACCGGTGGTGTCGTTAATGTCTTGTTGGAAATCATTCCGACAAATCCCATAGAAAGCTTATCCAGTGGAAACATCCTGCAAATTATTTTCTTCGCCCTATTTATCGGACTCGGCATTACGATGGTTGGGAAAAAGGCAGAACCTGTTTATCAATTCTTTGATGGTCTCGCAGAAATCATGTATAAAATTACTTGGATGATCATGAAGCTGATTCCACTGGGGATATTCGGATTATTAGCACCAATCATTGGTGAATATGGTCTCTCCGTTTTACTTCCTTTGATCAAGCTCGTATCCGTTGTTGCCGCTGCTTGTATTGTTCATGCAATCATTATCTATTCGATCGGTGTGAAGACGCTCGGAAACATGAGCCCCTGGCGGTTTTTCAAAGGCATATTACCCGCAAGCCTTGTCGCATTCAGTACACAAAGTAGTTCCGGAACATTGCCAGTCACGATCAAATGCTCTGAAGATGATTTAGGTGTATCGAAGAAAGTATCAAGCTTTATTTTACCATTAGGTGCCACGGTTAATATGGATGGAACCTCACTTTACTTGAGTGTTGCCGCGCTTTTTGCAGCCCAAGCATATGGCATTGAATTAACATTTATACAAATTTTAACACTCATCCTCATTGCCACACTCGGTTCGATTGGAACGGCTGGCGTGCCTGGAGCAGGCTTAGTCATGTTAACCCTTGTACTTACAAGTCTAAGTTTACCACTAGAGGCCATTGCATTAATCGCAGGTGTTGATCGATTTATGGATATGTTTAGAACCGCCGTCAATATTACCGGTGACGCTTCCGGAGCGGTCATTATCCAAGAATCGGAAAATAAAATAGCGGATAGAGCAAAACCAATAGGATCATAGCTCTCAAATAATAAAGATGAGTTTGGGTGGATTATCTCTCTAAACTCATCCTTTTTTGAGCATATTTTTAAAAGTAAATTAAGTAAATCACACCTACTAGAACAATTCGGTAGATGGCAAATGGAACAAGTTTAATTTTGTTAATCAGTTTTAGGAAAAAACGAATTGATAATAAAGCAAATATAAATGCAGCAATAAACCCAACCATAAAAAATGGCAATGCTTCAAGTGTGAAATACTCCCAGTTTTTAAAAAGTGAAATCCCACTTGCGCCTACCATGATTGGAACAGCCATAATAAAGGTGAAATCAGCAGCTGTACGATGACTCATACCTGTCATGACGCCCCCCGAAATGGTTGCACCTGATCGCGAAAATCCAGGCCACAAAGCGAAGCACTGAATCAGACCAACTGTCAATGCCTGGCGATATGTAATGTGGTCAACCGTTTGCGTCGTCGGGTTTTTTGCGGCATATCTATCAGCAACAATCATAAGGATGGAACCTAATAATAACCCAATTAAAACAGTTTCCGTAGAAAATAGATAATCATCGATAAAATCTTTAAGGAGCAAACCAAACACCCCTGCTGGAATTAAGCCTACAATGACTTGACTTAATTTTAATCGTCCATACGCTGTTGTTGTATGCTCCCTCTCTCGTCCTAAACCAAGCAAGTCGATAAATCGATCTTTAAAAATAACAACGACCGCTAAAATAGAGCCAACTTGAATAACAATTTTAAATGTATTGGCCACATACTTTGTTAAAAACTGTTCTGATTGTAACCACATATCATCCACGATAATCATATGTCCCGTTGATGATACGGGTGCAAACTCTGTCAGCCCTTCCACCATTCCTAAAATAATCGCTTTTAGTAATTCTATGATATCCATTGGTTTTATCAACTCCCACTATCATGAAGCTCTCTACTTTCTGCTACTTTGTTTCCGGATATATAAAATAAGCAATAGCATCATGCCCATCCCAATGAGTAGATAGACCACGTTGGAATAAACATCCATAATCTGAAGAATGTCTTGCCAAGACTCACCTAAAACAACACCAATTAGGATAAGGATCAGATTCCATGCCACTGTGCCAATCATCGTAAATAGAAGGAAAAGCCAAAACGTCATGTTTGACATCCCGGCTGGAATTGATATAAGACTCCTAACGAGTGGGATCATTCTGCAAAACAATACGGTCCAGTAACCATATTTTTCAAACCAAACATCAGCTCTGTGAATATCTCCTTTGGTCACACGAATAAAATGTCCCCACCGCTCAACCATTTTCTCCATCCGTGCTACATCGATCAGCATGCCAATTCCATATAAGACGATCGCGCCAAGTACAGAACCAGTGGTCGCCGTAATAGCAACACCAATAATTGATAGATTCGTATAGGTCGTCATAAATCCCCCAAAGGTTAGGATGATCTCAGAAGGAATGGGTGGGAAGATATTTTCTATGGCCATCATAAGAAAGATCCCTACATAGCCAAACTGTTCCATCATATGGGTAATCCATGTTTGCATCTGACTCCTCCGTGATCATTATTGAACATGTCCACTATTCATTATAGTTTACTGCAATCATATTTATGTATGGATATTAAAAAAACCATACCTCTATCCGTTACGATAGAAGCATGATTCTTTAAGATAAATCGGCACAGCCAAGATACCAGATCGGCATGAATGGTTTATAAACGGCGTTCTTCATAAAAAACAGAAGCAACTTACCAACGAAGGTAAACAGCTTCTGCTTTTCTATCATTGTATTTCCTAAATATGAGTAAACATAAACAAAACCAAGCAATTGAAATACTCATGGCAGCAATTGTATCCGATAGAAAATGTGCTTCTAAGAACAACCGACTAAGTGGAATACCAAACATAACCACTGTACAAGCCATATAGGAGATCATTCGTACTGCTGAATTTCTAATAAAGCGTGAACTAATATAAATTAAAAACACGAGTAAAATCGTCGCCCGCATTGTATGCCCACTTGGAAAACTATAAGATGGAATGTCAAGCGAATAATTAAACACTTCAATATTGCTCATCTCCCCCGGACGTTCCCGTTGGAATAAAAGTTTCAATAGAAGGTTTAGAAATACACCACCAACCGAGACAATCAAAAAGAAAATCATAAATGACCAATTCTTTCTAATCGCAAAAATAGCGGCGATCCCAAATGTGACGAACAAGATCATTTCACTCGATCCGAGCATGGAAACAAGATCCATCGTTTTCACTAATGTTGCAGATGATATTCTGTCAATCCAATCAATAATCGCTTGATCATACATATACCCATGCTTTGCCGTAAATATAAACGTAACCGAAATAAACATAAGTATCGAAATAAGTAGGATAAGGTACAATGGTTTATTTTTCATAAATAGCTCCTCACATCCAAAGTTAATCATAAACGTTATTTCATCATATAACGTTGATAATTGGATTGTCAATGAAGACTACTAGAAAATAAGGCGAAAATTAGCGCCTAGGCGACCTCGCGCTAATCATTGTCGGCTTTGCGCTATAGATAACCCGTTTTCCGCTAATGATCCTCAGCTTTTCGCTATAGAATGAGCAAGCAAAGCTAATATTACAATTCTATCACTCTAAAACGCACCGTTGCAGCACTTTT
>DATGSG010000089.1:0-31353 GCA_035302925.1 Virgibacillus sp.
TTTGTAGTTCACCAGCAAGCCGTACACAGCGCTTAATCGATGGTGATCCTGCCTCATATGATGATCCGGTAATTCTAGTCGGAGCTTCTGAATCATATGAACCAAGATGTCGCTATCATCATGACGTACCAAATAAACCGGTCAATCATACAGATCATCGTTTAACAAAAATAATTAAATAAACGCTAGATGACATAAAGCATAGGAGCCTACTATGCTTTTTTTAATGGTGTGGTGCGGTGCGCCGCGCTAAAGAATGGTCGCATTGCGCTGAAGTTCTCGGTCTGATCGCTGAACAATCCCGGCCTCGCGCTGAATCCCGGCGCCTATCCGCTGAAGTAGCGCGCTTCCGGTGCGCCGCGCTGAAGAATCGCCGGTTTGCGCTGAAGTTCGCAGTCTAATCGGAACAATCCCGGCCTCGCGCTGAACCCCGGCGCTCATCCGCTGAAGTAGCACGATCCTGGTGGTCACGCGCTAAAATCCCCGCTTTTTCGCCACTATCGATGAATGGTGAATTTTGACCTCCGCGATAATATATACTATAATTGTACTGTTAATCCAAAAGAGGTGAGTATGTTGTTAGATCGTTTACAATTATTAGAAGATCGTTATGAAAAGCTAAATGAGTTATTAAGTGATCCTGAAATTGTTAATAATATAGATAAACTACGCGATTATTCCAAGGAACAATCTGATTTAGAGACGGTTGTTACGATGTACAGGGAATATAAAGAGGTCATATCCGAACTGGAAGATGCGAAGGTCATGCTTGAGGATGATCTTGATGCAGAAATGGCGGATATGGTGAAAATGGAGATGTCTGAGCTTTCTGAAGCGAAGGAAGACTTTGAAGAAAAGCTAAGAGTTCTGCTATTGCCAAAGGATCCCAATGATGATAAAAACGTTATTGTTGAAATTCGTGCTGCTGCAGGTGGAGATGAGGCGGCTTTGTTTGCTGGTGATCTCTATCGTATGTATGCTCGTTATGCTGAAATGAATCGTTGGAAAACGGAAGTGATTGAAACCACCACGACAGGTGTCGGTGGATATAAAGAGATTATTTTCATGATTAATGGAACGGGCGCCTATTCTAAATTGAAATATGAAAATGGCGCACATCGTGTTCAGCGCGTTCCTGAAACAGAGTCAGGTGGGCGGACACATACATCAACAGCAACCGTCGCTGTATTACCTGAGGCTGAAGATGTTGAAGTGGATGTACATGAGAGTGATATTCGTGTGGATCGTTACGCATCAAGTGGACCTGGGGGGCAAAGTGTTAACACAACAATGTCAGCCGTTCGTTTAACACATGAGCCGACAGGGATTATTGTGTCTTGTCAAGATGAAAAATCACAAATTAAAAACAAAGAAAAAGCGATGAAAGTTTTGCGGGCGCGTATTTTTGATAAATACCAGCAAGAAGCACAAGATGAATATGATGCTACACGTAAAACAGCAGTTGGTACGGGCGACCGTTCAGAGCGGATTCGCACATATAATTTCCCACAAAACCGTGTGACTGATCACAGAATAACATTAACGATTCATAAACTCGATCAAATTTTAGAGGGTAAGCTGGAAGAATTTATTGAAGCCCTATTAGCAACAGAGCAAGCTGAAAAATTGGAGCAAATTGGTGAATAGTATGAAGAAAAATAAGAAGCAATTTGAAGTCCTCCAATGGGCTTCTCTTTTTTTAGAAAAGAATAACTGTGAGCAAGGGATCGCTGAAATTTTACTCCAGCACCATTTAGCTGTATCCCGAGCTCAATTTTATATGATGATGCAAGAGCCAATTCCTGAGCAAATCATGGAGCGTTTTCAAGCTGATATTCAAGCACATGTGGATACAGGAATACCCGTCCAACATCTTACAGGCTATGAGTATTTTTACGGGCGCCCATTTTTCGTAAATGAACATACACTCATCCCAAGACCAGAAACGGAAGAGTTGGTACACCAGACCATTCAACGAACTACCCGCCTTTCAAATGAAGATCCGGTATTGATCGCTGATATTGGCACGGGGAGTGGCGTCATCGCGGCAACACTAGCATTGGAGCTCCCCAGTGCAGAGGTCTATGCAACCGATATTTCTGAAGCAGCCTTGCATGTTGCCCGAAAGAATGCCAAACAATTGGAGGCAGAGGTTACTTTTTTACAAGGTGATTTTTTACAACCACTCATTACCAATAAAATTCAAGCAGATATCATCGTCTCAAACCCTCCGTATATTGCTTTACAAGATGAACCAACCTTATCACGTACGGTGAAAGATTTTGATCCACACCTTTCTTTATTTGCGAAGGAGAATGGATTAGCTGCCTATAAAAAGATTTTGCAGCAGTCGCCACATATAATCCATCCAACAGGATGGATGTTAGTTGAGATTGGTTATGAACAAGGCGAGGCTGTTCGTGCTCTTATGAAGTCGACTTACCCACAAAGTAAAGTAGAAATAATCCAAGATATAAACGGACTGGATCGAATTGTATCGGTCTCCTTATAAAAGCAACTTTCAGTACGAGAAAAAAAGATTGCTAGATTACGAGTTTAAAATTTATCCCCTTGACCATACTGAGATTAAATCAGTGAAAGGGGCACATGAACATGAAAAAACTCGTATTCTTTATATTTATTATCATTATCTTTTTTAGTATCGTACCTAATATCGGAATCGGTTATCAAGCTGAACAAAATGAAGAGGACATATATGAAGTCATCCCTGATGAGGCCATTCGACTGCGGATTTTGGCGCATAGTGATGATGACAAAGATCAAGAGGTTAAACGATTGGTTCGTGACGCGGTAAGTGACCAAATTTCCGGTTGGGTTGAACATATGGATGATATCGATGAAGCCCGTCAGGTCATTCAAGATCGACTACCAGAAATAACAGAAACAGCGGCAAAAGTGCTTGCCAACGTGGATGATGAAAAATTACTCGAAGTTGATTATGGAGAAAATGTAACTTTTCCGATGAAGCTATATGATACGTACTTATATCCAGAAGGTGAATATGAGGCCGTACTAATTACGATAGGTGATGGACAAGGTGCAAATTGGTGGTGTGTATTATTTCCACCGCTCTGCTTTTTAGATTTCGCCGATGGAGCACTCGTTGACGATACAGATACAGATGAAGATGTGACGGAAAATCGCGCTGCCATTGAGGAGGAAGAAGAAGACTCGGTTGAAGTGAAGTTCTTTCTATTTGAATGGTTTGGTTGGACATAGTTTCATGAACTCTAACATAACATGATAGAAATAGAGCGTTTTACATGGGCAAATAATCTATTAAATCTTATGTGGGGTGAATGAAATGGAGCTAATCCGAGCGAATCAGGTCTCAAAAGAACTTCTAATAAACTTTTTACAAGGTAATCAGAATGTGAATGAAGATCAATTACTAGATAAAGGACATGTTGTCGTCGACAATGATCGTCTGATTGGTTGTTTTGTACTAGAAGAAGTGGAAGACAACCAAATTTGGTTGCAACAGCTTTATGTCATTAAAGAAGAAGCAATGAAGTTACCTATTTTAATAGAAGCAATTTTAACACTAGCAAAACAACAAGCAGCTATGACAATTTATGTGAATAGCCATCAATTACTAGTCGATATTATTTTAGAGTCTTTGCAATTTCGACAAGAAGCAGAGGGAGTCTTGTTGAATGGTATATATCGTTCAACAGGTAAATGGTGGACCTATCCAATTACCTAGAAACATATGCACATTATCCACAAGGGGGTGTGCATAACTTGTGGAAGTGCTGTTTATAACTGAGGATTTATGTGTGTAAGTACGAGGATAAACAGGTAGAATCCAATGAAATGAACAGATATGACATTTAAAAATGTGGATAGTTGGTCTGCATACCTTTTGTGGAAAGGGTTGTTTTTGCTATAATCATTTGTATCTAATAGAATGAATTTCATAATTATTGTAACCAGCTATGCTGCTCCGCTGTTGGGGTGATATAGGTATACATTGGGATTATGAAATTCATTAATTAACATAAAGGATAGAAAAGAAGGTGTCATAATGATACAAACGAAGCGTTGGAATATAAGTATGAAACAAATCGATAAGGACAATCAGGCAATTGAAGCGGCAACAAAACTATTAATAGCCGGATCAACCGTAGCCTTTCCTACAGAAACGGTGTATGGGCTAGGGGCAGATGCAACAAATAATGAAGCTGTTGCCAAGATATTCCAAGCAAAAGGGCGACCCGCTGATAATCCATTAATTGCCCATGTAGCAACAAAGAAACAACTTGGTTTGCTTGTCAGCGACTTACCGGCTTATGCAGAACAATTAATCGACCGATTTACTCCGGGACCGATTACGTTTATTTTACCGAGTAATGGAGTATGCGCGGATAATGTGACCGCAGGCTTGTCAACAATTGCTGTACGAATCCCCGATCATCCGATTGCACAACAATTGCTGATCAACTCTGCTATTCCGATTGCCGCGCCAAGTGCGAATACGTCTGGAAAACCAAGTCCGACGACTGGAGATCATGTATGGGAAGATTTATCAGGAAAAATTGCAGGACTCCTTGATGGTGGGGCAACAGGAGTAGGTATGGAATCAACGATCATCGATTGTACAGGAGAGATTCCCATCATCCTTCGACCTGGTGGCATAACGAAAGAACAATTGGAGCACATCGTTGGAACCGTTTTGGTAGCGGATTCCTTGCCAGAAAAAAACGACAAACCGAAAGCGCCTGGCATGAAGTATAAACATTATTCACCTGAAGTCCCATTGGTTTTAGTGAATGGAACAGCTGAAACGATGCAGGTACTCATTGATCGCGAACAAGCAAATGGAAACCGGGTCGGGGTGTTAGCCAGCTCATCGATGATTGCCAAACTTAGTGCAGACCAATTGATTCCTTTAGGTGAGGAACTGCCTGAAATCGCGGCTCATTTATATGATGCCCTTCGCCTATGTAAGCAAACAGAGATCGATGTCATTCTATGCGAAACATTTCCCGAGACAGATATTGGTGATGCGATTATGAACCGATTAAGAAAGGCAGCAAGCACCGAAATTCATCCACAAGATATCTAGTCAAAGATGTACACTGAATCACAACTATTGATAGAAGTGAATACATAATCCAATCCGCGGCGGCATATAGTGAAAGAGCATGTCCGAGGAGGATGGTTGATGATTGACATTCATGTACATAATTTGACTTCATTAGTATTAATGGCCATTGCGATCGGTGCGGATGTGTTTTCAGTTAGCCTTGGTCTAGGAATGCAACAACTCCGCTTGAAACGGATTGCCTTTATTGGGGTGGTCTTCGGCATCTTCCATATGATCTTTCCGTTTATCGGTATGGTTCTAGGGGCGTTCATTTCAGGACAAGTCGGTCAATTCGCAACCTTAGCCGCAGGTCTCCTCCTCTTTTTTATCGGATCCCAAATGGTCTTTACAGCCTTTAATTATGATGCAACAAAAGTATTTAAGCCCTTTGGTCTAGGATTATACTTATTAGCTTTGAGTGTCAGTGCCGATAGTTTCTCTATCGGACTCAGTATGGGAATAACAGGTGTAAAAACATTGATCGTCTTATTCATATTTGGTGGATCAAGTGTTGTTATGACATGGTTAGGTATGTTCATTGGGCGAAAAGTCCATGGCTATTTAGGAGCATACAGTGAAATATTAGGTGGAAGCATCCTTTGCTCGTTCGGCCTCTTCATTATTTTTATGTAAAAAAAGTGGGGCCTGCAAATGAGACTCCCTTTAAATAGGTCTGTATGTTCTTAGGTAAATCCCACCTTTACGTACACAAAAAGAGTTTGATTTCCCCCCTTTTTTCCTAGATGAATCTCCCACATTATTCTGACAAGCCTCCTCTTTCTATGCTATAATCAATTTATGATATTTATTCACGGAGGTTTATGCATGAACATATTGTTTGTCTGCACGGGAAATACATGTAGAAGTCCAATGGCCGAAGCGATTTTAAAGGATAAATTTCCAGAGGTTAACGTACAGTCAGCAGGTGTTTTCGCGGGAGAAGGGCAACGAGCAAATCGACACACCCTTGCTACCTTACAGGAAAATAAGATCATGCTTGATCATCAATCCCAATCGGTCACACAACGTTTACTGAATTGGGCAGATGTCGTGTTAACCATGACCACACAACATAAACAATCACTTATCTTAGAGCATCCAAGCGCTCAGGAAAAGTACTTTACTTTAAAAGAATATGTATCATATAATGATCAGCTCATCTGGGAAGAATTGAAAAAGGCTTATGCGACATATGAGGATGAGCGTTCACAATTCATCAAAGAAAATGAACGAAAATTAGATTCCTTTCGCTTGGATGAAGCTGTTACAGAACATTTTGCGGCGGATATTAGCAACATTCAAAAACTTGAATCAAGCTTAATCAATTATGATATATCAGATCCCTTTGGTGGTAGTGTAGAAGTTTATCAAAAAACATATACAGAGTTGGAACGGTATATTTTATTATTAATAGATAAGCTCAAGCATCAAAAAGAAACACCTGATCATTAAATTGAAGGAGTGGAGATTATGAAGGTCATTTTATCAGCAGATCATGCGGGCGTAACGGTTCGTAATGAAATTAAAGATTTATTAACGGAAATGAACATCGATTATGTAGATACAGGGTGTGAAGGATCGGGCTCGGTTGATTATCCGGATTACGCATTACCGGCAGCAGAACGGGTCGCGAAAGGTGAATTTGACCGGGGAATCTTAATTTGTGGGACAGGCATCGGCATGTCGATCGCCGCAAATAAAGTAGCCGGAATTCGTTGTGCACTAACACATGATGTATATAGTGCAAAGTTGACTCGCCAACATAATGATTCGAATATGATTGCGTTGGGTGAACGTGTCATTGGCCCTGGGTTAGCCCGTGAAATTGCGCAAACATGGTTGGAAACCGACTTTGAAGGGGGTCGACATGCCAATCGAATCGGTAAAATATCGACCTATGAGGAAGAATAAGGATTTGAAATTCCGTAGTTTATTTGGATAGGAGTGGGCATTGATGTCCGATCTTAAAAAACAAGTGAAACAACAGATGGAAACACTTATTTCCGAGTGGATAGAAAGCGGTTATCTTCATAAAGGCGATTTATTTGTGATTGGCTGTTCAACAAGTGAAGTGATTGGTGAACAAATTGGTACAGCAGGGACAGAAGAGACGGCGATTCATATCTATGAAGCTTTACAGGCGCTTCAGCAAACAACTGAAATTGAACTGGTCTTTCAATGCTGTGAACATTTAAATCGTGCATTAGTTATGGAAAAGGCAGTGGCAATCGCACACGGATTGGAAATTGTCTCTGTCATCCCGCATCCAGAAGCAGGTGGATCGATGGCATCATTTGCCTTTAAACAGTTAGACAACCCAGTCGTTGTCGAAACGGTTCAGGCAGAAGCTGGTATTGATATTGGTGAAACGTTGATCGGGATGCACCTCAAACAAGTTGCAGTTCCCCTGCGTTTTGAACAGAAAAGGGTCGGAAATGCACGCTTAGCTGCGGCGCGAACAAGACCAAAGTTAATCGGTGGTGAACGTGCCCATTATGTGAGGTAACACATGGGTGAAGAAAAGATATGTTATAACAACGTAAGACTACATAGGAGGATTTTATAATGGACAATTTAAAACAAACAGATGTTGAGCTATATGAATCAATGCATGCGGAGAAAACACGTCAGCAAGAAAATATTGAGTTAATCGCATCCGAAAACTTTGTCTCGCAGTCGGTAATGGAAGCAGCGGGATCTGTATTGACGAATAAATATGCAGAAGGATATCCCGGTAAAAGATATTATGGGGGTTGTGAATATGTAGATGTTGCCGAAAACTTAGCACGTGATCGTGCCAAGGAAATATTTGGAGCAGAACATGTTAATGTCCAACCACACTCTGGTGCCCAAGCAAATATGGCTGTCTATTTTACGTTTTTAGAACTTGGTGACACTGTGTTAGGAATGAATTTAAGTCATGGTGGTCATCTCACACATGGAAGCCCCGTAAATTACAGTGGAAAGTTTTATAACTTTGAAGAATATGGTGTAGATAAAGAAACAGAGCAACTGGATTATGATGTTATTTTAGAGAAAGCAAAAGAAGTCCAACCAAAATTAATTGTTGCTGGAGCAAGTGCCTATTCTCGTACCATCGACTTTGCTAAATTTCGTGAAATCGCAGATGAAGTTGGCGCTTATCTCCTCGTAGATATGGCCCATATTGCAGGACTTGTAGCGACAGGAGATCATCCAAACCCTGTTCCATATTCTGATTTTGTGACCACGACAACTCATAAAACATTGCGTGGACCACGTGGTGGAATGATTCTCTGTAAAGAAGAGTATGGGAAAGAGATTGATAAAACAGTTTTCCCAGGCATGCAAGGTGGCCCATTAATGCATATTATCGCAGCGAAAGCCACTTCCTTTAAAGAAGTGCTCACAGATGACTTTAAAGCGTACTCGAAGCAAGTGATTCAAAATGCTCAAGCCTTAAGTGAAGCTCTCGTTGAAGAAGGAATTCGTATTGTATCTGGTGGGACAGATAATCATTTAGTATTATTAGATGTGACTCCACTCGATTTAACAGGAAAGATAGCGGAGGCTGTGCTTGACGAAATCGGGATTACAACAAATAAAAACACGATTCCATTTGACCCAGAAAGTCCATTTATAACAAGTGGTGTTCGCGTTGGATCTGCGGCTGTAACAACACGTGGTTTCGATGAAGAAGCCATGAAGGAAGTGGCTTCAATTATGGCTCTAACATTGAAGAATCATGAAGATGAAGTGATCTTAAAAGAAGCAGCTACCCGAGTAAAAGAGTTAACAAGTAAATTTCCATTATATGTTGAATAAATCATCGAGGATACTCCGTACTGGGGTATCCTTTTTTTGAGGACTCTTTTCCGAAAAATGACTTCTTTTGGAAAGGACCCCTTCAAACTTGATTGATAACCCTTTTTTCAGTACAATTCCGATAGGCATTATCAATCTTAGGGAGTGGTAAATCAATGGCAAACGTATTCGTTCTCGATCATCCATTAATTCAACATAAACTAACTTATATTAGGGATAGAAACACCGGAACAAAGGAATTTCGCGAACTTGTCGATGAAGTCGCGATGTTAATGGCCTTTGAAATTACTAGAAATTTGCCATTACAAGAAACCACCGTACGAACACCTGTCATGGAATCTAAAACCCATGTGCTCGCTGGGAAAAAGATCGGACTGATCCCAATATTACGTGCTGGATTAGGAATGGTAGATGGAATGTTAAATCTCCTTCCAGCAGCAAAAGTAGGACATGTTGGTTTATATCGTGATCCTGATACCTTACAACCTGTTGAATATTACATAAAATTACCATCAGACATTGCTGAACGTGATTTGATTGTCATGGATCCGATGCTCGCGACTGGAGGATCGGCTAATGATGCGATTCACTCACTGAAAAAACGTGGAGCGAAAAAAATCCGCCTCATGTGCTTAGTCGCTGCTCCGGAAGGCGTAGAGGTCATTAAAGAGAATCACCCAGATGTTGATATTTACCTTGGTGCGTTAGATGATCATTTAGATGACAAGGGATATATCGTTCCTGGTCTTGGTGATGCAGGGGATCGCTTATTTGGAACAAAATAAACGACTCAATCAATAAGTAATCAAAAAAGACACCCAGAGACAAGAATCGATTGTTTCTGGGTGTCTTTCTGTATATCCAAAATAAAGATAATAAAAAGCTAGAGGCCAATCACCTGTTTTAATGTATGGAATCCCTTTTTTATCACAGGCTAAAAAGAAAAGGGAGAGATTAATGATGGGCCATCTATTTCGATTTCTAGCTTTTATTTTTCCCCTTCTTCTCATAGCCATCGAGATTCAAGCGCTGCCAACACAAGAAAAAGAAGCAATTATTATCGAAGTTGATGGAGATCCACAAACACATGCAACATACATCGAGAAACATCATCCACAAATAGACGTTGTCACAACATATGATCGATTATTTAATGGACTAGCTTTGCAAATTCCGCCTAAACAAATCGCTGACTTAGCCTCACTGGACTTTATTAAAACGCTCCACCCTGTGCAACATTATGAGACAACGACAGATTCCATTCTCACAGATCAGCTACTCGATACAGTTCTTCCTGCAGACTTCAATACGACTCCTTATACAGGGAAAGGAACAAAGGTGGGTGTCATTGATACCGGTATTGATTATGACCACCCTGATTTAAGAATGAACTATCAAGGGGGATATGATGTCGTTGACCTTGATGATGACCCGATGGAAACGAGCAAGTCGGAAGGCGTTCCAACGATGCACGGTACCCATGTTGCTGGAATCATCGCTGGCAATGGAGAATTTAAGGGGGTAGCACCAGATGCAGCCATCTATGCGTATCGTGCACTTGGACCAGGGGGAATGGGGACATCCATTCAAGTGATTGCCGCCATGGAGCAAGCGATTGAGGATGAAGTCGATATAATGAATTTATCACTTGGTAATTCGGTGAATGGTCCCGATTATCCCACAAGCATTGCTGTCAATCGTGCTGTAGAGAGCGGGGTGGCAGTCGTTATTGCAAGTGGTAATGATGGACCAGACAATTGGACGGTTGGCTCCCCAGGGACAGCCACAGGAGCTCTTACCGTAGGTGCATCCGCATCACCACAAACGATACCTTATTTAAAGACGCATAAAATGAAAGAAGCGATCCCCTTACAAACGATGCAAGGCTCTACCCCATGGCGACTTGAACAAGATTATGAAATCGTAGCCGTTCATAGCAAAACGCAAGATGTACAGGGGAAAATAGCGCTTGTTAAACGAGCGGAGCATTCTTTTTATGATCTAGCCAAGCATGCTGAACAGGCGGGTGCAATTGCGGTGATTATTTATAATCATGAACAAGGGGATTTACAAGGGTCCATTGCAAATGGAGAGGAACCAATCGAGATCCCTGTAGCAGGTATCTCTGGAAAAGCTGGCAAGAACATAGCGGACCAGCTGGAAGAGGAGCGACTTTATCCAAAAACCCACTATGAACAAACGGCAAAGGGAATCGCACCTTTTAGTTCACGTGGTCCTGTTACGGTCAATTGGCAAATTAAACCGGATCTCGTTGCACCCGGAACGAATATTTTGAGCACTATTCCAGGAGGTCATTATCAGGAGCTCCAAGGAACAAGTATGGCTGCCCCACATGTTGCCGGAGCCATCGCTTTAGTAAAAGAAGCCCAACCAGCTTGGACAAATGATCAAATAAGGGGCGCACTTAAAACGACAGCAGCTGTACTTACAGGAAAGGACGAGCAACCGATTGCGCCAATTAGCCAAGGCGTTGGGGAAATACAAGTACATGAAGCGATTGAGACAAAGACAATTATTGACGATCCACAGCTCGTATTTGGTAAAATAAATGCGTATCAAGAAACGAATAAAGTAATGATGAAGGTTGAAAATACAACAACCGAAGATCAAACATATACATTTGATATGCCTAAACACCAGCAAGGACTCACCTGGAAAATTCCTCAGTCTTTTACGATCGCGGCGGGAGAACAAAAGGAAATCCCGATTGAGTTACGTGTCACCACACAACAACTAAAGGAGGATATCCACCAAGGTTGGCTTCGGTTAAATCAAGGGGAAGATCAATTTAATCTCCCTTATTTATTTATCAACCAGGAAGCAGATTCCCCAAAAGGAATGGGATTTGAACTTATGCAGGATGCGTTTGCTGAGAATACGTATCGTTATAAAATGTATTTAGCAGAAGCGGCTAAAAGGATCGATGTAAATTTATATGATCCAGACACCCTCATCTATAATCGTTCACTCTTCCAAAGGACAGATGTAGAGGCTGGGCTCATCCAAGGAGAAATAAAGAAGCGGGAAATGGGGAGTCCAGGACACTATAAAGCCTTGATTACGATTGAGTCTATGAATGGGGAACTAGAAAATCATGAAGTTGATTTGTATATCGAAGGAGATTGAAAAGAAGTGTGTAGACCAACCGATGTTCAATTGGCAAAAGGGCATCAACAAACATTTCGTAATGGCTTATGATAGCAGATGATAAAGTTCATCAAAATGTCACAACACGGAAACATATTATCCGTTATAATGGGTTAATGGAGACACATCGTTTAAACAGCGCTACAACCCGCATATAAATGGTTTTGCACATGATATTCAATTGTTTTATCAGCGGAATTCATCAGCTGATATTGTGCGCTGAACAGGGGCAAAGCCGTACGTTTAGAGAGACTCATCGACAAGTCTCAACAACAACTGAAAAAGAACCCCAAACTGATTGACAACAAAGTAGCACTATTGTAGACTTATCTAGTGTACAAAGATAGGGTTGAATAGAATGCGTTACGTTTGTATTCTAAATAACCACATGCAGTAAGTATAGAAAAGAATGCTGTATTTAATTGTAACAACCACACCAATTATGCGCTATCATTTCTTACATTTTGTTGGAAGTTGAGGAGAAGAGTAAATCATGTCGGATTATGCACGTATGGTAAGTAGCCAACTTAAATGGACACTCTTCCTCTTAGTAGCAATTGCAATCGGGGCTGGCATTACACCCTATACCCGTGTTTTTTTAGGTCTTCTCTTAGGTGGGCTCGTTAGTCTATTTAACTTGTGGCTATTACAGCGCAAAGTAAATGCTTTCGGAAAAGCTGTTTCAGAGAAGGGTAAAGCAATGAGCCTAGGAACGTTTACACGGGTGCTAACTTCAGTATTGGTTGTATTGATAGCACTTAAATTTGAAGCGACTTTTCACATTTATTCCGTTGTCATTGGCCTGGTCATTTCTTATGTTGTCCTGATGATCAACCTGTCGATTGAGGCAGTTCATGATATGAAGCATCATGATCATCCGCCAGGGTGATGTAGAGATAGATTACACACTGAAGTATAACAACGTTTACTAATAATCAATGATTGAAAAGAGGTGATGGATTTGGATCACACAGCACCAATAGTTGAAAATGTATTTGGCATACCTTGGCTAACATTCGACTTAGCTAATGTGCTGATGATTGCTCTCGCATCAACCATTGTTTTTGTCGCGTGCATGTTGGCAAGTAGAAAGTTACAGATGAAACCAACAGGAGCACAGAACTTTATGGAGTGGATAGTTGACTTTGTTAAAGGTATGATTGACGATTCAATGGACTGGAAAAAAGGGAAAGTGTTTTTACCTTTAGCTTTGACATTAATTACGTACATACTAGTAAGTAACGTTTTAGGTCTTGTTACGATCGTTGTAATCGGAGATACGTCATGGTGGAAATCACCTACTAGTGATGCAGGGGTCACATTAACGCTAGCAGGTATGGTTATTGTATTGTCGCACTTCTACGGAGTGAAAGTTAAAGGGTTTAAAGAGTATGGAAAAGATTATTTCCGCCCGGTTCCAGTTATGTTCCCGTTCAAAATAATCGAGGAATTTACAAACACATTAACACTCGGTT
The DNA here is from genome assembly GCA_035302925.1 of Virgibacillus sp. Taxonomy (GTDB): domain Bacteria; phylum Bacillota; class Bacilli; order Bacillales; family Amphibacillaceae; genus CALAMD01. Next base: position 13,558 of record DATGSG010000089.1, read on the forward strand.
TACGTTTATTTGGTAATATGTTTGCAGGTGGAATCTTAACAAGCCTTATTATCGGGCTAGCAGCAACAGGTGCAACTGGACTTATTATTTCAGTTATCCCCATGTTGTTATGGCAGACATTCAGTTTATTTATTGCTGGTATCCAAGCGTTTATATTTACAATGCTAACAATGGTATATCTATCTAATAAAGTGAATGAAAGCGACTTATAGAAGGAAAAAGTAGGGTTAAAATAAAAGGAGGAATTATTAATGGAAGCTTTAGCAGCAGCAATCGCAATTGGTCTTGCATCACTAGGTGCAGGTCTAGGAGTTAGTAACATCGTAGGTAAAACAGTAGAGGGAATCGCGCGTCAACCAGAATTACGTGGAAACTTAACAACAACCATGTTAATCGGGGTTGCACTTGTAGAGGCTATCCCAATTTTCGCAGTTGTAATTGCATTTATGATTATGTAACCAATACACTTTAGGAATATATGGCGGGGTTCATATTCACTGGATCTTCGCCATTCCTTTATATGCATTCTAGCAGGTTGAAAATAAATGATCCAGATCGTTATTGTGGAAGGAGTGAGTATGGTGCATTCATATACAAGTTTTTTAACACTTGGAGCAGCAGTTGGTGGGTTAAGAATTGGTGACATGATCACAACACTAGTCTTTTTCCTCGTCTTGCTATTCTTGTTAAAGAAATACGCATGGGGTCCGTTGATGGACATGATGGAAGAGCGTGAGCAATTTGTTGCCAATGAGATTGATACGGCAGAGAAGAGCCGTAAAGAAGCAGAAATTGCCTCGAAAGAAGCAGCTGCACAGTTGATGCAAACAAAAGAAGAAGCTCAAACAATGATTCAAGAAGCGCGAGATGCGGGTGTGAAACAAGAAGCAGATATTATTGAAGCTGCACAACTCGAGGCAGAGCGCCTGATTGTATCAGCACAACAAGATATTCAAAATGAAAAAGAAAAAGCGGTGAAGGCACTTCAAGATCAAGTTGCTTCATTGTCTGTACTTATAGCAAGTAAGGTCATTGAGAAAGAATTAGATACAGCTGATCAAGAAGATCTAATCAATGAATATATTAAAGAAGTAGGAGAAGAGCAATGAGCGAAGCAATAGCTGCAAGACGTTATGCCGGAGCTCTTTTTCAAATTGGTACGGAAAAAGGTACATTAGAAGAGTTAGAAAAGGAACTTCGCATCGTTCGTGAAGTTTTTCAAGAAAATGAACAATTTTATACATTCCTAAAGCATCCACGTATTAAAAGTGCGAAAAAAAGACAAATTCTAAATGAAGTGTTTCAAGGTCTACAACCAAATGTCGTTCACACAATTGCTTTGCTTGTTGAACGCGGACGTATTGAAATTACTCCATTCATGATTGATCATTTTATCCAGATGGTAAATGATGCTAAAGGAAATGCAGAAGTAACGGTTTATTCTGTTCGTGAATTATCAAGTGCGGAAAAAGCGCAACTTGAGAAAAGTTTCTCCAAACGATTCGATATGAAAAGTGTAGAGCTGAAGAATGAAATCGATTCTACACTAATTGGTGGGCTGAAAATTAGAGTAGGCAATACTATTTATGACGGATCTGTCAAAGGGAAGCTACATCGAATCGAACGGGATATTGCCACTGCAAACAAATGATGATAGGGGTGAAATGGTATGAGCATCAAAGCTGAAGAAATAAGTACACTTATAAAGCAGCAAATTGAAAATTTTGATTCTGAAATTGAAGTAAGTGATGTCGGAACAGTGATTGAAATCGGGGACGGTATCGCACGGGCACACGGACTTGACGATATCATGGCTGGTGAGCTAGTTGAGTTTGAAAATGGTGTGATGGGTATGGCGCAAAACCTTGAGGAAAGCAACGTAGGGATCGTCATCCTTGGCCCATATCGTGACATAAAAGAAGGTCAAGAAGTTCGCCGGACAGGTCGTATCATGCAAGTACCTGTTGGTGAAGAACTATTAGGACGTGTCGTCAACGCACTTGGTCAACCAATTGATGGTAGAGGACCTATTGCAACGACGAAGTCACGCCCAATCGAAGCAGGAGCACCAGGCGTAATGGATCGTAAATCAGTTGATGAGCCATTACAAACAGGGATTAAAGCAATTGACGCGCTTGTACCAATTGGTCGTGGACAACGTGAATTGATCATTGGTGACCGTCAAACAGGAAAAACAACGGTTGCGGTTGATACGATCATCAACCAAAAAGAAGAAGATATCATTTGTATTTATGTCGCCATTGGACAAAAAGAGTCTACTGTACGTGGAACAGTTGAAACGTTCCGCCGTCATGGTGCATTGGATTATACAATTGTTGTTTCTGCAGGTGCATCTGACCCGGCTCCATTACTCTATTTAGCACCTTATGCAGGAGTTTCAATGGGTGAAGAGTTTATGTACAACGGTAAACATGTGCTTGTCGTTTATGATGATTTATCTAAACAAGCGGTAGCTTATCGTGAGCTATCATTATTGCTCCGTCGTCCTCCAGGTCGTGAAGCATTTCCAGGAGATGTATTCTATTTACACTCCCGTTTACTAGAACGTGCTGCAAAATTGAGTGATGCACTTGGTGGTGGTTCATTAACAGCCCTACCATTTGTTGAAACCCAAGCAGGAGATATTTCTGCTTATATTCCAACAAACGTGATCTCGATTACAGACGGTCAAATATTCTTACAATCTGATTTATTCTTCTCGGGGGTCAGACCTGCGATTAACCCTGGTCTATCCGTATCACGAGTTGGTGGTTCAGCGCAAATTAAAGCAATGAAAAAAGTTGCTGGTACTTTAAGGCTTGATCTTGCTGCATTCCGTGAATTAGAAGCATTCTCACAGTTCGGTTCCGACCTAGATGCTTCAACAAAAGCAAAACTAGACCGTGGTGAACGGACAGTAGAAGTTCTAAAACAAGGACTTCATCAGCCATTATCAGTTGATAAACAAGTCGTGATTATTTATGCATTAACACATGGCTATTTAGATGATGTACCAATTCAAGATGTCGTTCGTTTCGAAACAGAAATGAATTTGTGGCTCGATAAAAATAGCAAAGAAATGTTAACATCGATTCGTGAAACTGGAAATCTTCCAGAAACAGAAGCAATGAACAGTGCGATCGAATCGTTTAAGAAGACATTTTTACCAACTAAATAAATTTCATAATTTCCGAAATCAGCAACATCAAAACGGCATGTAGTTAAGAACGATTCAACGAAACTATATGATGTATCGATGAGGCACTAAACCAGTATTATGAAGTTTATTAAATAAATTTCATAATTTCCGAAATCAGCAACATCGATACGGCATGTAGTTAAGAACGATTCAACGAAACTATATGATGTATCGGTGAGGCACTAAACCAGTATTATGAAATTTATTAATTGATGTAATGGAACGAAGAATACGATAACCAGCAAATACAAAGGACGTTCGCCTCTAATTTAAATAAAGGGAGCGAACGAACCTACACCCTCAAAAATGAGCGAGGGTGATCAAGGAATCGTTCCTTGATCATGTAGGCCCTGATGAAAGGGTGGTGAACAAGCTTGGGATCGCTTAGAGATATAAAAGCCCGTATTGATTCGACAGGTAAAACAAAACAAATTACAACAGCTATGGAACTCGTCTCTGCCTCTAAAATGAACAGAGCAGAATCGAATGCCAGAGGGTTTACACCGTATAGTAAGAAGATTGAGGAAGTCGTTACAAGTATCGCACTGAATATTGACGATGTTTCCCATCCGATGTTGAGTGCACGGACTGTTAAGAAGACGGGGTACATTGTCATAACTTCTGATTCCGGTTTAGCTGGCGCATATAACAGTAATGTCATGCGAAAACTTCATCAAACAATTGAAAAAGAACATGGCTCAGCAGATGAATATACGGTTATCGCAATCGGTCGAATAGGCTATGAGTTTTGTGTAAAACGTGATATACCTGTAGTGAAAAGTGTTCTCGGTGTAGCCGATCATCCTGTTTTCACAGATGTTCAAGAGCTTACTTCCGAAACCGTTCAAATGTATATTGATGAGGAAATTGATGAACTGAAGATTATTTATAATCATTATCAGAGTCCCATTACGCAAATCGTAACAACGTCAAAAATACTTCCACTTACAAACTTGTCCGAAAATCAAAGCACAGCTAGTGAGTATGAGTACGAGCCAAATCAAGATGCGATCTTGGAAGTTCTATTACCACAGTATGCCGAGAGTCTAATCTTCGGTGCGCTACTTAATGGGAAAGCAAGTGAGCATGCGGCTCGAATGACAGCTATGAAGAGTGCTTCAGATAATGCTGGAGATCTGATTGATGACTTAACATTATCTTATAACCGAGCACGTCAAGGTGCAATTACTCAAGAAATCACAGAGATCATCGGTGGAGTAGCGGCACTCGAATAATAAACAAGTGAAATGAAGCGAAACAATATACGAATAGATTGACAAGCAAGACAACTAGTTCTTGGCGATGAACCAGGAATTTCTAAAGTTAGTTAGGAGGGAAATCGATGAACAAAGGGCATGTAACTCAAGTTATGGGACCTGTCGTTGATGCAAAATTCGACGGCGATAAGCTCCCAGAAATTTATAATGCATTAACTGTCCAAATAGATACAGGTGTAGAAGGTCAGGAACCATCTACGCTTACGTTAGAAGTTGCCCTACATTTAGGTGATAACACCGTAAGAACGATTGCTATGTCATCAACTGACGGTGTCCAGCGTGGTGTAGAAGTAACAGATCTTGGTGGACCCATCGCAGTTCCAGTAGGTGAGGAAACACTAGGTAGAGTATTTAATGTACTTGGTGAGAAAATAGATCTTGATGATCCACTTCCTGCTGATACACGATTAAATCCAATTCACCGTGATGCACCAGAATTTGAAGATCTAGCAACAGAAACAGAGATTTTAGAAACAGGAATTAAAGTAGTCGATTTATTAGCGCCATATATTAAAGGTGGTAAAATCGGTCTATTTGGTGGAGCAGGTGTTGGTAAAACAGTCCTGATCCAGGAACTAATTAATAATATTGCACTTGAACACGGAGGTTTATCCGTTTTCGCAGGTGTTGGTGAACGTACACGTGAAGGAAATGACCTTTATTATGAAATGAAGGACTCTGGTGTTATTAAAAGAACCGCTATGGTTTTCGGTCAAATGAACGAACCACCAGGTGCCCGTATGCGTGTAGCATTAACAGGTCTAACAATGGCAGAGTATTTCCGTGATGAGCAAGGACAAGATGTCTTACTCTTTATTGATAATATTTTCCGTTTTACACAAGCAGGTTCGGAAGTATCCGCTTTACTTGGACGTATGCCATCTGCGGTTGGTTACCAGCCAACTCTTGCAACAGAGATGGGACAATTACAAGAACGGATTACATCAACAAATAAAGGTTCAGTTACGTCTATCCAAGCGATTTATGTACCAGCGGATGACTATACGGATCCAGCACCAGCAACAACATTCGCGCATCTAGATGCAACGACAAACTTGGACCGGGGATTAACTGAAATTGGTATTTATCCAGCAGTAGATCCACTTGCCTCGACGTCACGTGCACTCGATCCAGAAGTTGTTGGTGAAGAACATTATCAAGTAGCACTTGAAGTCCAACGTACGTTACAGCGTTACTCAGAGTTGCAAGATATTATTGCTATTCTTGGTATGGACGAATTATCAGATGAAGATAAGTTAACAGTTTCTCGTGCACGTCGAGTTCAGTTCTTCCTATCACAAAACTTCCACGTTGCCGAGCAGTTTACCGGACAAAAAGGGACCTATGTTCCTGTCGCAGATACGGTTAAAGGCTTCCAGGAAATATTAGCAGGAAAACATGACCATATTCCAGAAGATGCTTTCCGCTTAGTTGGAAAAATCGATGATGTACTAGCTAAATATGATGACCAAAAATAAATGATCATTCTATTAGTTGAAAGACAAGTTATGTGCATAATAACACATAATTTCTAAAACAATGGTTGAATCGAATTAGAGGAGGTTTACACTTGAAAACACTAACTGTAAGTGTTGTTACTCCTGATGGTCCCGTGCTTGAAGATACCTATGAAATGGTTAGTTGTGTAGCTGAAAATGGGGAACTTGGTATTTTACCAGGCCATATCCCATTAGTCGCTCCATTAACGATCAGTGCAATCAGGTTAAAGCGGGAAAACAGTACAGATCAAATAGCCGTCAATGGTGGATTTTTAGAAGTACGACCAGATAAAGTTACCATTCTTGCTCAATCTGCCGAAAAGCCTGTAGATATTGATGTGGAACGTGCTAAGAAAGCAAAAGAAAGAGCAGAACAACGACTACAATCTGAAGAAGATCATATTGATTTCAAGAGAGCAGAGCTCGCTTTGAAAAAAGCGATGAACAGAATCAAAATTGGTATATAACAGAATGAATTTCATAATGACCGTAACCAGCTAAGTCACTTCAACATAGCTATAAATAGGGATTATGAAATTCATTAAACAAGTGTTTGATTTGGATCCCTTATAACATCATGTTATAAGGGCTTTTTTACCTCTAGAAGGAAAAGCCTAACCCAACAGAAAGATCGACATTTCCCGGGGAATTGAAACGAGAAAGTAGTGGATTCGACGCAAATTACATGATTCGCTATTCATGTAGCACAGTTAGATTGACAAAGATTTAAATGCGTGGCAAAGTGTGGTACATAAAATAACTTTAAAAGGGTGATTGAAATGGTCTCGATAGGACAATATGCAATAATTGGTATGATCTCTCATATGATCTTTATTTATTTAACATGGAGAGTTCTCTTGGGAATCAACTTTGACCCCCTTATTAGGAAGGGTCGAGTAACCGAAGCAAGGATACTACTTGTATTTCTAACAATCGTTATCGGTACAGGAGTGAGTCGTTTCGTATTGGATATTTTACAATGGTCACAAGATCTATTGTATTTCTTTTAAACTAGAACAACTACTAGTAAACTAAGAAGCTATTTGAATCATGTATGTTAATTGTTCCCTTTGATCATAATGAGAATATCATATGAGCAAAGGGGATATTTTTATGCAAATAAACAAAAAGGGACTTATCCATATCTTAATCATTTTCTTATTTTTTACGATCACATCATCAGCAAGTGGACAAAAGACGGATGAATTGATTGAACTCACCGGAATTATCGCGGACAGTAACTTGGAAGTCGATGAATGGACGGTAACGATAAAGGAAAAGATGCCGACCACGAAGGCGAAGAAGGTGCTGGATAATCTTGGGGAAACTCATAACATATCCGTGACTGAAACCGATGAATTAATAAAATATAAAGCAGTCCAAATAAAGGAAGGAAATAATTTTACGGACATATATGAGCTAAAAATAGCGAAAAATAAACCCTTGGTTTCTGATGTAAGTGCAACCATTAACGGTGAGGCATGGAACGAGGATATTCAGGCTCATTATAAGGAATATTCTAAAAGAATATTGAATAAAAACTTTACCGAAAATAGTAGAGTTTATACTTGTATATCGACAAGAGATAGTGATATAATTAATTTTGTGTATATTATTGAGCACATTACAAGAATGCTAGATTTAAAAAATGTTTCGACACAAACTGACACAATTAGACATTCCCCGCATAGACAATTAATATACGGGTATACACCTTTATGGGAAGAAAAGATTGTGGTAAAAACCGTGCCTACAAATATACAAATTGTTATTGAAAGTGCTGAAGATGGAAAAGAAAAAATGATTATTGGAACACCTATATTGATTAATGAATATTAATATATAGAAATTAGACTTGAGGGAGATTTTACAAATGGAGAAAATCATCATAAAAGGCGGGCAACGATTAAAAGGGAAGGTTAAGGTTGCTGGTGCAAAGAATGCAGTGTTACCTGTAATTGCTGCAAGCCTGAGTGCAAGTGAAGGGAAAAGCATCATTAAAGATGTTCCTGTTCTCGCTGACGTATATACAATTAATGAAGTCCTACGTAATCTAAATGCAGAAGTTAATTTTGATAATGAAAATGAAACGGTAACGGTTGATGCAACAGGAAAATTATCAACGGAAGCCCCTTTTGAATATGTTCGAAAAATGCGTGCATCTGTTTTAGTTCTTGGTCCATTACTTGCTCGTTATGGCCATGCTAAAGTAGCTATGCCAGGAGGCTGTGCAATCGGTTCACGCCCAATTGATCTACACTTAAAAGGCTTTGAAGCTATGGGAGCAGATGTCCATGTAGGGAATGGATATATCGAGGCTAACGTAAAGGGTCGTCTTCAAGGAGCTAAAATTTATCTAGATATGCCAAGTGTTGGAGCGACAGAGAATATTATGATGGCTGCAGCATTGGCAGACGGAACTTCAATTATTGAAAACAGTGCAAAAGAACCTGAAATTGTTGACCTAGCTAACTACTTGAACAAAATGGGTGCTAAAGTTGTTGGAGCTGGCACAGAAACAATTCGTATTGAAGGTGTAGAAAAGCTTTATGGAGCAACACATTCCATTATTCCAGATCGAGTCGAAGCTGGTACATTTATGGTTGCTGCAGCAATTACAGGTGGTAATGTTTTAATTGAAAATGCAGAAAGTGAACATTTACGATCTGTTATTTCTAAATTAGAAGAGATGGATGTTTTAGTCAAAGAAGAGAAAAATGGCCTTCGTGTCATTGGTCCAAAGAAAATAAAACCAACAGATATTAAGACGTTACCACATCCAGGATTCCCAACTGATATGCAGTCACAAATGATGGCTTTAATGTTATGTGCGGAAGGTACAAGTGTCATAACAGAAACGGTTTTTGAAAATCGCTTTATGCATGTTGAGGAATTTAGACGGATGAATGCGCAAGCGAAAATCGAAGGTCGAAGTGTAATTGTTGAAGGTCCTAGTGATCTCCAAGGAGCAGAAGTAGCTGCGACAGACTTACGAGCAGGAGCAGCACTCATTTTAGCTGGATTACGTTCTAAAGGTGTTACACGTGTTACGGAATTAAAACATCTTGATCGTGGATATGTTGATTTTACTGAAAAATTAGCTGGATTAGGCGCAAATATTCATCGAATTGTTGAAAAAAGCGAGACAGCCAAATCATCGGTAAAACTTGATTATCAAACAGATCGGGTCGTTGAGTTATTCTAAGTAGATGAGCTTGTCCAACTAAATAATACACTTTAACAGATGGAGCTGCTAAAGCATCATCTGTTTTTGTCATGCCTATTTTTAAGGACCGGATGGGCTACTAGAACACTCCGCGAAGTAAAGGAAATAATTTCACGACAGTGCATACATATTAAGCTGAGAACAAGCATAGTTATCAATACGCTTGAACACCAATTCTCCGGGGGTGGAATGTACATGTTACGCTATATTGTAAAACGGCTCCTTCTTATGATCATAACTTTATGGATTATTATTACGTTAACATTCGTACTCATGGTGAGTGTGCCAGGTTCCCCTTTTAATAGCGAAAGCTCTTCAAATGAAACCGTTCAAGCAAATTTAGAAAAGCATTATAATCTTGACCAACCAAAACCAGTACAATATTTACATTATTTGAAGTCCATTATTACCTTTGAATTTGGACCTTCAATGAGTAAGCCACATCAATCGGTCACTGATTTACTTGGCAGGGGATTTCCGATTTCATTTGAACTTGGTATGTTGGCCATTCTCGTTGCTGTTGTATCTGGTGTTGGATTGGGCATCCTCGCCGCACTACGCCATAATGGTATGATTGATTATGCTGCAATGGGGTTCGCGGTGTTAGGAATCTCGATACCTAACTTTATCTTAGCGACATTATTGATCCAGCAACTTGCCGTCAATCGAGATATATTCCCAGTCGCAACATGGGCAAGTTCTGCCCATATGGTCCTTCCAGTCATTGCTTTAGCTACCGGTCCAATGGCGATCATTGCCCGGCTTACAAGATCAACAATGTTGGAGATTTTAACCCAAGATTATATAAAAATGGCACGCGCAAAAGGCTTATCTCCGTGGAAGGTCATTTTTAAGCATGCCTTACGCAATGCATTAATGCCCGTCATTACGATTATGGGTACACTTCTCGCTGGTATATTAACGGGCTCATTTGTCATTGAACAAATTTTTGCGATACCAGGCATGGGGAAGTATTTTGTCGAAAGTATTAATCATCGAGATTACCCTGTGATTATGGGGACAACTGTCTTTTATAGTGCCTTTCTAATTATCATGCTCTTTCTAGTGGATATTGCTTATGGTCTTCTTGATCCGCGGATCAAGGTTCATAAAGGGGGAGGAGAATAACATGAAGCATGAACGTGAATCGAAGCGAACCTCTTCTCCCATAGAAGTAAGAAATGAATGGTTTACTAGCTTACCGAAAGAGCAGACAGCAGAAACAATCGTTAGACCCTCATTATCATATTGGCGAGATGCTTGGCAGCGATTGATTACGAATAAATTAGCAATATTAGGTTTGGTATTTTTAATTCTTTTGATTAGTTTTGCTATCCTAGGCCCTATACTATCACCTTTTGAAGTAAATAGACAGGATTTACCAAATCAGTACCAACCTCCCTCCCTACAGCATTGGTTTGGCACGGACGCAGCTGGGCGTGATGTGTTTACACGGACATGGTATGGAGCACGAATCTCATTATTCGTTGGATTTATGGCAGCCCTCATTGATGTGACGATCGGAATCATCTATGGGGGGATCTCTGGTTATAAGGGGGGGCGCACAGATAATGTGATGATGCGGATCATCGAAATCTTGTATGGCCTACCGTATTTATTAGTCGTTATTTTATTGCTCGTTGTGTTAGGGCCGAGTTTGATGACGATTATTATTGCATTGACCGTTACAGGATGGGTAGGCATGGCGCGCATTGTTCGCGGGCAAGTTCTCCAGATTAAGAATTATGAATTTGTCCTTGCCTCACAATCCTTTGGAGCAAAAACATCACGTATTATCCGCAAAAACCTATTACCCAATACGATGGGCCCCATTATTGTCCAGATGACGCTCACCGTCCCATCAGCGATTTTTGCAGAAGCATTCCTAAGTTTTATTGGCCTCGGAATTCAGTCGCCCTATGCGAGTTGGGGAGTAATGGCGAATGATTCATTAGGTGCGATCCTTTCCGGAAACTGGTGGACATTATTTTTCCCAGCTTTCTTCATCTCATTTACGATGTTCGCCTTTAATGTACTTGGTGACGGCTTGCAAGATGCGCTCGATCCGAAATTAAGAAAGTAGGTGTGGCCATGGAACCGATTTTAAAGATCGAAAATCTGCATATCACATTCTCAACCTATGGGGGAACGGTCAAAGCTGTTCGTGGTGTGGACTTTTATTTGAATCCAGGAGAGACCTTAGCAATCGTCGGTGAATCTGGCTGTGGTAAAAGTGTGACATCAAATGCGATTATGCAATTAATTCCTCGACCACCAGGGAAAATTACGAACGGAAAAATTTTATTTAAAGGTAAAGATTTAACGATGTTAACAGAACAAGAGATGCGCAAAATCCGTGGCGTCGATATTTCCATGATCTTTCAAGATCCAATGACTGCTTTAAATCCGACACTCACGATTGGTACGCAATTAATAGAGGGATTGCTACAACATACAAAATTAAGCCGATCAAAGGCAAAGAAACGAGCACTTGAGATGATGGATCTTGTTGGCATTCCAAATCCACAAGAAAGGTTAAAACAATATCCCTATCAATTTAGTGGCGGGATGCGCCAACGAATTGTCATTGCAATCGCCTTAATTTGTGAACCTGATCTGTTAATTGCTGATGAACCAACAACCGCATTAGATGTAACCATTCAAGCACAAATCTTAGACTTATTTAAAGAGATTCAAGAAAAAATGGGCATCTCGATCATTTTGATTACGCATGATTTAGGAGTTGTTGCTAATATTGCCGATCGTATCGCCGTCATGTATGCCGGAAAAATTATAGAAGTTGGCACGACACGGGAAGTCTTCTACGAACCAGAACACCCGTATACACAAGGATTATTACATTCTGTTCCACGTCTTGATACCCAAGGTGAAAAATTAATCTCGATTGATGGAACACCACCTGATTTATTCTCACCACCGCAAGGATGTCCGTTTACAGCGCGCTGTTCATTCGCGATGGAGGTGTGTGAACAAGTGTATCCCGTGCGAACAGAACGAACGGTTACCCATCATGTGGCCTGTTGGCTGCAAGATGAACGCGCACAAAAGCGTAGGACTGAAACAGAGGTTCATATTAGATGACAAAGAGACCGACTGGAAACAAGTGATGTTTAAAAAAATAGGGGGGAAAGTTATGAAAAAATGGTTATTGTTTTTAGTAATGAGCATAGTCATGGTAATCTTCGCTGCCTGTACAGCAAATGAAGAGGCTGGTGAAGATCCGAAAGAAGAACCAGAATCTACCGAAGACGCCAAGAAAGAGGAAGGTGAAGAAGAAGGAAAAGTGTTACATCTAAATAATGGGATCGAACCAACTTCTTTAAATCCATCGATTGGTTTTGATCAAGTGTCATGGGATCCGCTCAATAATTTAATGGAAGGCTTAACACGATTAGATGAAGACTCGAGCGCACAAGCGGGGGTAGCAGAAGATTGGGATGTTTCTGAGGATGGGCTTATCTACACCTTCTATCTCCGAGAAGATGCGAACTGGTCAAATGGGGATCCCGTCGTTGCAGAAGATTTTATCTATGCTTGGACATTAATGCTCGATCCAGAGACCATTCCGCCATCACCAGCAGCCTTTTTGGCTTATTTTATTGAAGGTGCAGAAGATTTTAATAGTGGGGATGGAGTGGCAGACGATCTTGCTCTGAAAGCGATTGATGATAAAACATTAGAAGTTGTATTGGAGCATCCAACAGGATTTTTCTTAGACCTTTTAACAAACCCGGCATTCTTTCCGGTTCATCATCAAGTAGCTGAAGAAGATCCTGACTGGCATGCAGAAGCAGATACATTCATAGCGAATGGTCCATTTATGCTTGACTCATGGGAGCATGATAGTGAAATGGTGCTGGCAAAAAATGAAGCATACTGGGATCATGATGCTGTTCAGTTAGATCGTGTTCATTTTGCGATGGTAAATGATGAAAACACACAGTATCAAATGTTTGAAAGCGGAGAACTCGATACCGCAGGCATTCCACCGGAACTTTCTGAAGAACTGATTGACGGAGATGACGTCTATATTGGTGATTCAGGTGGATTGGAATTTTATCGCTTTAATGTGACGGAAGAACCTTTTCAAAATGAGAAGATTAGAAAGGCCTTTGCTTTAGCGATTGACCGTGAAGAAATTGCCGAATACGTCGTAAAAAATGGAGTGGAACCTGCCTATGGTTTCGTCTCACCTGGCTTTACAAGTCCCGCGGAAACAGATTTCCGTGAAGAAAATAAAGATCTCGTCACCTTTGAAAAGGAAGAAGCCCAACGATTACTTGAAGAAGGAATGGAAGAGGAAGGCTATGAAGAGCTACCTGAGATCGTTCTGTCATTCAATACAAGTGACTCGAATAAAGCAGTTGCAGAAGCCTTGCAAGATATGTTCAGTGAACATTTAGATGTTCAAGTGAAACTTGATAATTTGGAATGGGAAGTTTTTGCAGAAGCTCAACAAGATTTAGAATTGCAATTCTCCCGGAGTTCCTTTATTAATGATTATAATGATCCCGTGAACTTTTTAGAAAGCTTTATTACTGACTCCTATATGAATCGTACAGGATGGTCGAATGAAGAGTATGATGCACTCATTACAAAAGGGAAATCGGAAACAGATGAAAAAGCTCGTTGGGAAGCTTTATATGAAGCAGAGCGCTTGCTAGCTGAAGAGATGATCATCATCCCAATTCGTTATTATAATAATGTTGTTTTAGAAGCAGAGGGTGTTACAGGGATTATGAGGCATCCTGTTGGCTATTTTGATTTAAAATATGCGGATAAACAATAAGAGGATAGCTAGTCAAATAAGAGAAAGGGCTCTGATGATACAGCGGGGTCACTTCTCTTTTTTTCGCTAACAAAGGAGTAAAGCAGAGAAAATGGTTGATCAGAAAGATTCAATTGCACCGAAAAGAATGACGACGATCGAGCAAGGAAACAGTGATGAAGGAGGGGAAAGATAATGGGTGAGCAAATCTTGCAAGTCAATCAAGTGAAAAAGCACTTTCAAGTCGGCAAAGGGCAAGTGCTACAAGCGGTAGATGGTATTACCTTTGCTGTAAACAAAGGAGAAACATTTGGACTCGTAGGGGAATCCGGTTGTGGCAAGTCAACAATTGGACGAACAATTATGAGTCTGTATGAAACAACATCTGGGGAAATATTCTATGAGGGGAAGAACATTCATACATTAAATGAAAAGGAGAAGTTTGCCTACTACCGAAAAATACAAATGATTTATCAAGATCCCTATGCCTCATTAAATCCACGTTCAACCGTCCAAGAAGTGATCACAGAACCGATGGAAATTCACCAATTATACCCATCAAAACAAGAACAGCTTGATCGTGTCTATACGCTTTTAGAAGAAGTCGGTCTTCAGCGTGATCATGCAAATCGGTACCCACACGAATTTAGTGGGGGTCAACGCCAGCGAATCGGTATTGCCCGGGCTCTCGCTCTGGATCCAGCGTTTATTATTGCGGATGAACCGATTTCTGCATTGGATGTATCGGTTCAAGCCCAAGTCGTGAATCTACTCAAAGATTTACAAACTCAAAAAGACCTCACTTTCTTATTTATTGCTCATGATCTATCAATGGTGAAGCAAATATCGGATCGTATTGGGGTCATGTATTTAGGTCATCTTGTTGAGTTGACAGATAGTGCGGATCTTTATGAACGGCCACTACATCCTTACACACAGGCACTGTTATCAGCCATCCCGATTCCAGATCCAGATATTGAAGCACAGCGAGAGCGCATTATTTTACAAGGCGAACTCCCCAGTCCAATTGACCCGCCAAGTGGTTGTGTATTCCGTACGCGCTGTCCGAAAGTGATGGATATTTGTGCGCATGAGAAGCCGGTATGGACCGCAGCAGAAACGAATCATTATGTTGCCTGCCATTTATACAAATAAAAAGTTGTTCTATTATAAAGCAATCATGTATATGTTTAATAGTAGGCAAGCTAGAAGAACGATCCATCTACATGATTTGGATCGATCATTTCGTGAGGAGGAAGCCATATAAGTAGAAAATATATTTATAAAAATACGATCCCAAAGTCATTAAAGAAAAACAAACGGAAGTCATCCTATGATCATCAACGCAAACAACTTCTCAAAAATAAAAACGAATACCGAAAGCAGACAAAAAAGAGTGTAACAAACAAGTTATCGGTTAGGCGTAAAAAGAAGGCACCCATCATAGAGACAACATCCCCATGGAAATTACCGATGGTTTTATTCCTCTCCAGTTTAATAGGCATCATCTTAATTATCCCGACGCTCATCGTTATTCCGTATGTGAATGATGATGAACAGGAGGCATTTGCCGTTGAACAGGAGGAAGAAAAGGTTCAGACGAAGACAGCTCGATCCTCTCTTTTCTCAGTAGAGGTCATGCGCACGAATGTTGATGAGGTAGAAGACGTTCCACTCGAACAATATGTTCTTGGCGTCGTCGCCTCAGAGATGCCATCAGAATTTGAAGTAGAAGCGCTCAAAGCTCAAGGGCTTGCCGCCAGAACGTATATTATCAATCACCTTCTCTATCAAGGCGATCAAGAAGAGTATGATGTGACAGATGGAACAGAACATCAAGTCTATCAGAGCGAAGAAGAGCTACGTAAATTATGGGGCAGCGATTACGGGGATAATATGAAGAAGTTAACAGAAGCAGTGGCCTCTACAGAAGGAGAAATATTAACCTATGAGGACACACCGATTACACCCGCATTCTTTTCAACGAGTAATGGGTATACGGAAAACTCAGAAGACTATTGGGAAAATGAACTTCCTTATCTCCGAAGTGTGGAAAGTCCTTGGGATGAGGAATCTCCAAAGTTTATGGACCAAAAAGTATTTACAGTTAGCGAAGTTGAAGCGGCCTTAGGAGTTGAATTACAAAGTGATCAAGCGATCCCGATTGAAGTGACGAGGACGGGGAGTAAACGTGTGAGTGAGATGAAACTAGCTGATCACCAATTCTCAGGACGTGAAACACGCGATAAACTAAACTTACAATCCAGTGATTTTGAAGTGGAGCAAAATCAAGACCACATGATCTTTACGACAAAAGGATTTGGGCATGGCATTGGAATGAGCCAATATGGTGCAAATGGAATGGCAAAGGAAGGGAAAGATTACGAAGACATTGTGAACTATTATTATAAAGACATTGAAATCAGTACGATAGCGGAAACAGCTCCAACCCTCGTTGCAAAATAACGAGGGTCTTTTTAATGCTGCTCCACATCATTGTATGATGGTGCAGAGCGATCAATTTGATATAATGCCCTCAACATGACCATTTATTCAACATTATTTCACTTTTTATCCAAATGATGTATATAATCTCTTTTTTCTGATCAGAATGGTTGTTGAGGTGATGATCTAATGAAAGAAGAAAACAGAGGTACTCCAAAAAACAAATGGAGTCGCATGTTTCGTAAGAAGTGGTTTTTCCCAGCAATGTACTTAATCATTGCGACACTCTTATTAACGGTTGTCGTTTGGTATCAATCCGTTGATAATGCAAAAACAGATACGGTCGAAGATTCGAATGTGACAGATAACTACGATCCGAGTCCGTATGAAGAAGATGCCGAAGCCGTATTGGAGCAACAAGAAGATATTCAGATGCCTGTAGCCGATCAAGAACAAGCAGAAATCGTAACTAAATTCTATGATTACAACGCGGAACAAGAGGATCAGGAAGATGGATTGGTCCTTTACAACAACCGTTACTATCAAAGTGAAGGAATTGACATTGCATCTGCTGATGGTGAAGCATTTGATGTAACAGCATCTTTAAGTGGTACGGTAACAGAGGTAAAAGAGGATCCATTGCAAGGTCATATCGTCGTTTTATCACATGCGAATGACGTGACCACCTACTATGCTAGTCTAGGAGAAGTAAATGTGGATGTGGATTCCAAAGTAACACAAGGTGATGTGATTGGTACAGCAGGTAAGAGTCTATTTGGTAAGGATAACGGTACACATCTTCATTTTCAACTTCGCAAAGATGGAAATGGACTAGATCCTGAAACCTATTTCGGTCAGCCTCTCAGTAAGTTAGATGAGCTAGATTCAGAGGCAGAAGAAGAAGAGGAAAAAGAAGAAAAAGAAGAGCCTGCAGAAGAGTCCGAAAGTGAAGAAGACGAAGAGGAATCAGGCGATACTGAAGATGAAATGGAACCAATGCCTGATGAAGACAAGGATGAATCGAAAGAAGAGTCAGAGATGAATCCAGAAACAGATGTAGAGGAATAAATAGAGACATAAAGAAATTGATTCAAATGATAACCCTAGTAACCATTACTAGGGTTTTTTGTTGTCGTTCATGATTGACATCTGTCCTTTGCTTCTGTTTATATTCCGAAATGGATATGCGGACCTCCCAGAAATTTGCTTATTAACGTTATATTTGGAATGAAGACTGGCTTCGATTCATAGAATGTTAACAGGAATCGGTTGATATGCTTTTGGATCGGAAATTTTTGCCCCAGCTTGTATAAAATATACGACCTGTCCATTTCACTTAAGTGAATGAATTTCATAATTGC
>DATGSG010000090.1:0-44106 GCA_035302925.1 Virgibacillus sp.
CCCATCCGTCAAAGCAGATACGGTCGGGGAATTAGAAAACAAGCAAGCGGAAATACAAGATGACCGTGCGGAGATTAAAGCAAGCTTATCTGATGCAGATGCACAGATTGCGGATGTATTATTTGAATTGCAAGATACGAACGAACAAATGGAACGTGTTAAATCCGCCTTGAAGAAAAACCGTCAATCATTGAAGGAAACAGAAACAAATATTGCTGATACGGAAGAAGAGATTGATGGACTGGAAGGCGAGATTGCAGAACTTGAAGCAGGTATTGAAGAGCGTTTCGAATTATTAAAAGAGCGGATTAGTTCATACCAGAAAACAGGCGGCGACATTAAGTATTTAGAAGTGTTGTTCGGTTCCAAGAATTTCAGTGAATTCATTAGCCGTACAACAGCGGTTAATAAAATCTCTAATTCGGATAAAGAATTAATTGAATTGCAAGAAGAAGATAAAGCAACGGTTGAAAAGCAACAGGATAAATTGGATGAAAAGTTAGAAGAACAAGAAATAGCGAAAATGGATCTGGAAGATATAACAGAAGCTACCATCGCGCAAAAAGAGGAAATTGAGCAGGATAAGAAAAAGCTAGAGGATGCAGAAAAAGAATTGCTCGCCCTAAAAGAAGAATTTGAAAGTGAAGACAGTAGCTTGGCAGCACTTGAATCAGATATCAGAGAAGATATGGATGCGGCAAGTAATCCGGCACCTGTCGTAGCAACAACGGAAGAAAGTTCAGAAGAAGATAATTTAACGACATTGGCTGCTGAAACAGATAACAGTGACAGCAACAGCAGTAGCAATAGCAATGACAGCAGTAGCAATAGCGAAAGCAATGACAATAGTAGCGCTAGTAGCAGTAATGCCAGTAGCAATAATAGCTCAGCTAGTAGTAATAGTGGCAGTAGCAAACCTAAAAGTAATCCTAAACCTCCAAAATATACCGGTGGTGGTGGATCAGCAATATCTGCTGGAGCAACACAACTTGGAACGCCTTATCAATGGGGTGGGACAAAGCCAGGTGGATTTGATTGTTCTGGATTTGTATCTTGGGCTTATGGACAAGAAGGTGTTAGTCTCCCTTCTCAGACAGGTCAACTACTAGGCGCAGGTACAGCAGTATCTGCAAGTGATATGCAACCTGGTGATCTCGTGTTCTTTGATACGAATGGGACGAATGGTCATGTCGGTATTTATACAGGTAATGGACAATTTATCGGTTCGCAAAGTAGTTCTGGAGTTTCCTATGCAAATATGACTTCGGGTTATTGGGCTAAACATTTTAATGGTGTTGTAAGACGCATAAAATAATAGCTACCATCTAAACAAGTTCATGGAAATCCATCATGAACTTGTTTTTTTATTCGCAAGGATGATATACACTTATTGATACGGATCAACGATCATTTGTATCATAAACGGCCTCGTGAAAGCGGTAGCCATTGAGAAGCAGTAGCAAGTGTGTCATACTAAAAGTAGTTTTAAAGATATGAAAATGTTTAGATAGCACTGTAAAGAGGTAATCATTCTATGAAGCCATTTTTAATAAGGGGTGTTTTATGAGTATAATGGAGCAAGTAAATCAATTAGAGAACATGAAGAGTGATCGCTCGAAAAATGTTTTTACGATGTACTTAAATACTGATCCAACAGACCCAGATCAACAAGGCGGAAAATGGAAGATTAATTTAAAAAACGGTTTACAGAATTTTGAACAATACTTAAAGAAAGATGAAAATCCAGAAGAATTAAAGAAGTTTCAATCGATAAAAGAGAAAGTAACTGCATTTGTTCATGATAATGAGCAAAATTTACAAAGGGGCATCATCGTGTTTGCAACGGCAGACGAGGAAGTTTGGTTTGCAGATCTAGTGCAAACACGGTTAACAACAGAGTTCTTTTGGAAGGAAAAACCTGAGTTGGCTCAAATCCAATCATTGATTCATGATTTCCCGATGGCTGGAATTATTTTAGTCCAACAAAATGAAGTGAAAGTAATCGAAACGTCTGTGAATCAAATTCATGATACAACGTATTATGAACTTGACGTCGATACAGACAGTTGGCGTCTCATGTCTGGTCCACGCCCGTCACATACACCAAAAGGACCTGGCTCATCAAATTTACAAATGGAGAAATTTGAAGCCCGGTTTGATGCGAATTTACATCGTTGGTATAAAAGCATTGCACCAAAATTAAGTAAAAAGGCAAAAGACAATCAATGGGAACGCATCTATGTGGTTGGAGAAGGAAAAGCAGCACAAGAGATTAAAAAACAGATCAATCGCCCACATATTGAAGTGATTCAAAAAAATATGCTCGATCATAAAGATGTGAGTGTACTAAAAGAAGTATTTGGCTAAGAGAATAAAAAAGAAGCAAGAGCTGGATATCAATTATTCCAGCTCTTGCTTTTTTATTGTCTGTTTATGCTGTTTTACAAAGGGGGCACAGTCCATAGACTTCGAATTTATGATCATCAATTAAATAGTTGGCAAGGGTGTCATCAAGATCATCCATTGGACAGAGATTGATTTTTTTTGTATTTCCGCAATCATTACAAATAAAATGATGGTGATGATGTTGCCCACAATTCATGCGAAAGTGCTTTTCGGAATTCAATTCAGTTGTTTCCAAAATCCCTAATTCATCATATAAGTGTAGATTTCGATATACAGTATCAAAACTAATGCCATGATAGATTGTTTCCATATGTTCATTTAACTCTTTTGCCGTTCGATATCCATCTGAAGCGGAGAAAAAGTCTAATATATCTTTACGTCTCTTCGTAGTTTTGTAGCCATTGTCTGTTAACCGACGAACTGCTTCTTTGATATTCAATCAAATCGCCTCTCTTTTTAAGTTAAAAGTAAACCGTTTTAGACCGATTGACAATAATAGAATGATAATCGCAATCATCACAATGGTCCCCCCTGGAGGAATGCTCATATAATAACCGGTAATTAAACCCGCTATGACGGCCAATTCTCCAAATAGGATCGATAAGAAAATGAGCTGTTTAAAACTTTTCGCAAACTTCATTGCTGCCGCAACGGGCAACGTCATTAGTGCGGACACTAATAATACGCCGACAATCCGAATCGATGCCGCAATAACCAATGCTGTTAACACAATGAACAAAAAGTGAATTCTTTTGGAATGGATGCCTGAAACAGTAGCATGTTCTTCATCAAAAGATAAGGTTAATAATTCCTTATAGAAGATCGAGATGACGATTAAAATAATGATCGTGATACCGAGAATACTTAGGAGATCATTTTGGCTCACTGCGGAAACCGAACCAAATAGATAATTAAATAAATCATTATTAAATCCATTGGCAAGGGAGATGAAGATCACACTTAATCCTACTCCACCAGAGAGAATAATGGGAATCCCTAGTTCCTGATAAGACTGATAGACATTACGCAGTTTTTCAATTAAAACAGCACCGATGACAGAGAAAAACATTCCACTGTATAATGGTGTAATAAGCGGTAAAGCTGTTTTTTTCTCGATAAAAAGCCCAAAAGCAATACCAGCAAGAGTGACATGTGATAGGGCATCAGCTAAGAGCGAGAGTCTTCTCACAACAAGAAATGTACCGAGTAAGGGAGCAATAATTCCTATGAGTAGACCTGTTAAAAATGTATTTCTTAAAAAATCAAATTGCAGAAAATCAGTTAGCATGTGTATTACCTCCCACATTAGTGGTCATGAGTGACGATTGTGACGGGATGTCCGTAAATTTTTGATAAGTCTTTATCTGTAAGCGATGTATACTCTTCAGGCAGCCCATGAAAATGCAAGCTCTGGTTTAAACAGACCACATCTGTTGCATATTCAGTCATGGCACCTGTGTCGTGTGTAACAAGTAATAAAGTAATATTTTGTTCACTATTTAATTTGTGTAGAAGTTCGTAAAACCGTTCAACATTTTTAAAGTCCACACCAACTGTAGGCTCGTCCAGGATTAATAATTCAGGTTCACTTACAAGTGCCCGTGCAATAAAAACGCGTTGCTGTTGACCACCTGAGAGATTCCCAATACTTTGCTGGGCATAGTCTGCCATTCCGACTTGTTCGATCGCATGGATTACTTTTTTTCGATCCTTTTTAGTGAAGAATCTAAAATAACCTATTTTTGCTGTTAGTCCCATTGCGACAACTTCAAATACGGTGGCAGGGAAGCCTTTATTAAAGGCAGTTGATTTTTGTGAGACGAAGCCAATATGATTCCAGTCCTTAAAGGAAGCAATTGGTTCATTTAGAATTTCTATTGTTCCATCATCAGGCGTAATTAAGCCTAAGATAATTTTAATAAGTGTTGTTTTACCTCCGCCATTTGGTCCAACTAAGCCCATAAACGAACCACGTGGGATGTCTAAGTTGACTCCCTTTAAGACGATCTTGTTTTCATATTTAAAGTGAATGTTTTTTAAAGACACAACAGACTCAGACATGAATGTCCACCTCCTGCTTATTGAGTTGCTTGCTTCAGTACGTCAAGATTCTCTTTCATGATCGACAAATAATCCTTCTGGTTATCAAGATCTTCTTCTGTGAGGACTTCGAGATTATGGATTCGAAGCGGATCAGCTTGAATATGTTCCTGAATAATTTCTGAGACTCGATCCGAACTATTTTGTTCGAAGATGACATACTTGATCTGATTTTCTTCTGCTAATTTCACGATTTTTGTTAATTCTTTTTGTGAAGGCTCACTACCTGAAGATAGGCCACTGATCGGAATTTGTTCAATTCCGTACAAGTCCTCCCAATACCCATAAGCAGCATGTGAAACAATAATCTTTTTATTTTCTTTACGTTCCAAGCCTTCGGAAAATTCCTCATGAAGGGCTAAGAGATTTGTTTCTAACTCCTTGAAGTTCTTGTTATATTCATCCTCATGGTCAGGTGTAATTTGGATCAGTTCATCCGTAATCAATGCTGCCATCTCAATCATTTTTAAAGGGTCCAACCAAATATGTGGATCATGATCATGATGATCTTCTGTAGGTGTATCTGTTTGAAATAATTCCTTGTTTTCCCCTAACTCGATAAGGGATACATCTTTTGAATGAAGTGCTTCGGCTGTCGTTTCAGCAAAACCTTCCATCCCTGCACCAAGATAAATAAAAGCATCACTTCCAGCAATGGCTGTTACTTCTTTGGTAGCTGGCTCATATGTGTGTGCATCAACACCAGGCGGATAAACGGATTCAACCGTTGCGATCTCACCGGCAATTTCTTCTGTTACATATTGGATGGGATAGATCGATGTATAAATGAGTAATTCTGTATCTGCTTGATTGTTTGATCCTGTAGAACTGCAGCCAACAAGAATCAATGATAAAATAACACTACATGATAATAAATAAGCTTTCAAAATAACACCCTTTCTGAGTACGTTAAACATTGTATCGTAATGATTACGATTTGTAAATAGGAATGATTACGATTGTTCGTATTTTTGATAAATGAATGAATTTCATAATTGCTAAAATCAGCACCACCGATACGGCATGTAGTTAAGAATGGTTCAACGCAACTATATGTTGTAGCGATGTGGCATTAAACCGGTATTATGAAATTCATTAAAATGAATGCGCATAGAACATCATTGTAGCCAGATAAAACAATTGAAAGATATGGCTGTACACGTTATTATGGGAAGAGATCATCAGAAGAGAATATGAATCCCCTGCCAAAAAGTGGGATGGCACAAAGGGACGACAATTCAGCATAATGAGCGGGATTCCAGCTTATTAGTGACGTACATATGGTAATGTAACGAATAAAAGACATCGTTTGTGAAGGGGGAGTTTCGATGGAAAAATTACTGCGCGCCATTTTTTTATTTTTATCTAAAAATAAAGCGCTTACAAAATTAGCGAAAAAATATGGGCTTCGTTTTGGAGCCGCTCGTTTTGTTGCAGGTGTGGATATTGAAAGTGCATCAGAAGTTATTCAGGATCTTAATGAACGCGGATTAGTTGTGACTGTTGACCATCTAGGTGAGTTTATTGATAATAAGGAAGAAACGATGAAAGCGGCTAATGAAAGTGTTCATGCGATTCACGTCATCGCTGAAAAAGGACTTGAGGCAGAGTTGTCATTAAAAATGACCTCATTAGGACTCGACATATCGCATGATCTCGTAATGAAAAACATGCGTAAAATTCTTGATGCAGGCCAGGAACATCAGGTTACGGTGACGATTGATATGGAAGATTATGCGCGCTGCCAAAAGACAATCGATATTTATGAAGAATTGATTCAAGAATATGATCGATTAGGAACGGTCATCCAAGCTTATTTATATCGCTCAGAGGAAGATATTCGCTATTTAAATCAATATGATCCTTATTTACGAATCGTTAAAGGAGCTTATAAAGAATCACCAGATGTCGCCTATCCGAATAAAGATGATGTAGATGTGCACTATCGGGAACGCATTAAGGAAAATTTACTCAATGATAATTACACAGCGATCGCCACACATGATGAATTGGTCATTGCTGATGTGAAACAGATGGAGCAAGACTACAATCTGGAGAGAGATCAGTTTGAATTTCAAATGTTATACGGCATTCGGAATGAGCGACAAATCGGCTTAGCTGAGGAAGGATATAAAATGCGTGTCTATGTCCCTTATGGAAAAGATTGGTATGGCTATAATATGCGCCGATTAGCTGAACGTCCTGCAAATATTTGGTTTGTATTAAAGGGGCTTTTTAAGAAGTGAAAAGTTATTGTTCATGAAGATACAGATCGAGGGTTCCTTGATGAGAGATGGACCCTCGATTAATAAAGGGATATCTATTGAAGCGCAACATGATTTTTAACCATGTATTTCCTCTATAAAACTATCTTTTTCCAAAAAAAGATAGTTTATCATTGCGAAATAGTAGAATGTAATTTATAATGTATTGTAGACGCGTAAGGAGTAGTAAGTTCATCCTTAGCGAAAATAAAATGTAGTAGGCATAAGTTGTATTGATACAGCTAAGCTTACCCACAGTAGCTTGGCAGATGCCAAGTTTTATTTAAAGTTTAAAATGAATGAGGATTCATTCAAATGAAGATAGGGGGACAAAATAATGAAGCATTCAATCAAGCGTGCCGCAGTACTTGGGTCTGGTGTCATGGGATCTGGAATTGCTGCCCACTTGGCAAACGTAGGAATACCAACGATTATGCTTGATATTGTACCAAGAGAGCTAACGAAACAAGAAGAGGCAAAAGGCCTAACTTTAGAGGATCAGGTTGTAAGAGACCGGATTGCTACTCAAGGGAAGCAAGCATTGCTCAAGCAGAAACCTGCCCCACTTACGACGAAAGATAATATTGACTTAATCGAAGTAGGGAATCTTGATGATCATTTAGACAAATTAGGTGAAGTCGATTGGATCATTGAGGTTGTTGTAGAAAATCTAGATGTGAAGAAGAGTTTATTTGCAGACGTTGAGAAGCATCGCAAAGAAGGAACAATTGTCAGCTCAAATACATCAGGCATTTCAGTCGAGGAAATGATAGCGGATTCTTCTGAGGATTTCCGTAAACATTTTCTAGGAACTCACTTTTTCAATCCACCACGTTATTTGAAATTATTAGAAGTGATCCCGACGAAAGATACCGATGAAAATGTCTTAACATTCATGAAAGAATTTGGGGAAAATGTTCTTGGTAAGGGTGTCGTTGAAGCGAAAGACACACCGAATTTTATCGCCAATCGAATCGGTACATATGGACTACTTGTTACCGTTCAGGAAATGCTTAAAGGTGGATATAGCATTGGGGAAGTTGACTCTGTAACAGGACCAATGATTGGTCGTCCGAAGAGTGCAACATTCCGCACACTCGATGTTGTTGGACTCGACACATTTCATCATGTTGCGAAAAATGTCTATGACCAAGTAGAAGGAAAAGAAAAAGAAACGTTCGACATGCCTGATTTTATGGTTAAAATGAATGAAAAAGGGATGTTCGGAGCGAAGAGTGGAAAAGGGTTTTATTATCGAGAAAAAGGTAAAAACGGCAGTACCATTTACGAGTTAAACCCAGAGACATTTGAATACGAAGATCGTAAAAAGATGAAGACTGCTGCAACGGAAATGGCAAAGCAGCAAAAAGGGTCTAAACGTAAATTGAAAGCGCTCGTATCGGCCAAAGGAGATAAAGCGGGTGACCTCGTGTGGGCGATTACAAAGCCGGCATTAATTTACTCTGCTGAACTACTAGGCGAAATTGCTGATGATATTATTTCTATTGATGAGGCAATGCGTTGGGGATTCGGCTGGGAAATGGGCCCATTTGAAATGTGGGATGCGATCGGGCTGAAAGAGTCTGTTGAAAGAATGCAAGCCGAGGGCGATACAGTACCTGATTGGGTCATGACGCTCATTGAAGACGGACATGAATCCTTCTATAAAAAGGATGATCTAAAAGGTTATTATTATGATCAAAGAGGATATAAGGAAGTTCCTGTTAATAAAAAGGAAATTAATCTGAAGCAGTTGAAAGAAGCGAACGGTGTCATTAAAAAGAATGCGGGTGCTAGTTTAATTGATTTAGGGGATGGAGTGGCAGGTCTTGAGTTCCATTCACAAAGTAATGCGATCGGCATGGATATCATCCAAATGATCAACTATGCGATTGAAGAAGTGGAAGAAAATTACGAAGGTCTTGTCATTGGAAATCAAGGCAAAAACTTCTGTGTCGGTGCTAACTTAGCGATGATGCTATTTGAAGCACAAGATGACAACTTCTTTGAATTGGATATGGTCATTCGCCAATTCCAAAACATGGCGATGAATATTAAGTATTCCAATAAACCAGTCGTCGTAGCACCATTTAATATGGCTTTAGGTGGCGGTGCTGAAGTTGCCTTACCAGCTGCAGCGATTCAAGCATCTGCTGAAACATATATGGGTCTTGTCGAATTTGGAGTCGGTTTAATCCCTGGTGGTGGTGGAACGAAAGAATTGTATCTGAAAGAACTTCGTAACCTACCAAAAGGAATTGATTTTGATTTAACGAAAGTGGCTAATAATGTGTTTGAAAAAGTTGCTACGGCTGCCGTATCTACTTCAGCAGCAGAAGCACGAGATAATGGGTTTTTAGACCATTTAGATAGCATTAGCGTTAACCCTGACCACGTATTATATGATGCCAAACAAAAAGTATTAGCATTAGCAAGCGCAGGATACCAAGCACCGAAGCGTGAGAAAATTCCAGTTGTCGGTGATGCAGGATATGCAGCAATGGCACTTGGTGCTGAAGGCTTACGCCTAAGCGGTTATGCATCAGACCATGATGTGAAAATAGCCGAAAAACTAGCCTATGTATTATCAGGCGGAAGAATTAAAGAAGGTACATTAATTGATGAACAAGTCATGCTTGATTTAGAACGTGAGGCTTTCTTAAGTTTAATTGCCGAACCATTGACACAGCAAAGAATGCAACACATGTTAGTTAAAGGAAAGCCATTGCGTAACTAAATGATAGAGGAGGAATAAATGTGAAGGAAGCAGTAATTGTTGCAGGAGCAAGAACCGCTGTTGGGAGAGCAAATAGAGGAACACTTGCTAATACTCGACCAGATGATTTAGCGGCATTAACGATTAAAGAAACATTGAAGCGTGCAGGAGATTATTCAGGAAATATTGATGATGTCATTATTGGATCTGCGATGCCAGAAGCAGAGCAAGGAATGAATATGGCACGTAATATTGCTGGTCTTGCAGGATTGGATCATGATGTATCAGGAATAACGATTAACCGTTACTGTTCATCAGGATTACAAAGTATCGCTTATGCAGCACAAAGTATTATGATCGGTGCAAGTGATACGGTCATCGCAGGTGGCGCAGAATCGATGAGTTTGATCCCAATGGGTGGTCACGTTATTAAACCAAACCCAACACTTGTTGAAAATGCACCAGGCTATTATATGGGCATGGGGCACACCGCAGAAGAGGTAGCAAATCGCTTTTCCATTTCGCGTGCTGATCAAGATGCATTTGCTGTACAAAGTCATGAACGTGCAGAGAAAGCAATCAAAGAAGGTAAATTTAAAGACGAAATCGTTCCGGTTGAAGTGACTGAACGTTTTGTAGGTAAGGACAATAAAATTGAAGAACGTTCTGTAATGTTTGACACGGACGAAGGTGTCCGCCCAGGAACAACAACAGATGTTTTAGGTAAACTACGTCCTGCATTTAATGTGGCGGGATCTGTAACAGCGGGTAACTCATCCCAAATGAGTGATGGTGCTGCAACTGTACTTGTCATGGACCGCGAAAAAGCGGAAGCAGAAGGTTTAGTGCCACTTGTTAAGTTCCGTTCATTTGCAGTTGCCGGAGTAGAACCTGAAATTATGGGTGTCGGTCCTGTTAAAGCTATTCCGAAAGCGGTTAAACAGGCAGGCTTAGAACTTTCTGATATCGGTTTATTTGAATTAAACGAAGCATTTGCATCCCAATCATTACGTGTGATTGAGGCATTGGATCTAGATGTAAATAAAGTAAATGTCAATGGGGGAGCCATCGCATTAGGTCACCCACTAGGTATGACAGGTACAAAATTAACATTGAGTATTATGAGTGAAATGAAGCGTCAAAACGTTCAATACGGTGTTGTTACCATGTGTATTGGTGGAGGAATGGGTGCTGCAGGAGTCTTTGAATTAATTTAAGTTTGCTAAACTTCATTTTACAGTGCTTGTATAAAACGAAAATATAATGATCACTTTCTTAGCGTACTTGAAAAGGTGCGTTAAGAAAGTGACATAATCCATAAGAGAGAAGGAATGTTACGTATGAGTGAAAATAAAGAACTAATTTTAGGTGGAGGATTTTTAACAGAAGATACCGCCGCAGAAGATATTATTACGCCAGAGGATTTCACAGATGAACATAAAATGATTGCGAAAACAACAGAAGATTTTGTACTAGGAGAAGTTGTACCGAAGATCGATAATCTTGAAAATCATGAATTTGAACATTCAGTAGCACTATTGAAAAAAGCTGGGGATCTTGGTCTATTAGGAGCAGATGTTCCTGAAGAATATGGTGGTATTGCCTTAGATACGATTAGTTCATCACTAATTACAGAGAAGTTTTCACGTGCAGGTGGATTTTCTGTCACACAT
This sequence comes from Virgibacillus sp., assembly GCA_035302925.1. Classification (GTDB taxonomy): domain Bacteria; phylum Bacillota; class Bacilli; order Bacillales; family Amphibacillaceae; genus CALAMD01. The sequence goes on from DATGSG010000090.1 coordinate 11,160, forward strand.
GGTGCTCACGTGGGAATTGGTTCACTACCAATTGTTTATTTTGGTAATGAAGATCAAAAGTCTAGATATTTACCAAAACTTGCAACTGGTGAATTGTTAGCTGCTTATGCATTAACAGAGCCATCATCTGGATCTGATGCACTTGGTGCAAAAGCAACAGCAAAATTAAATGAAGCAGGAACACATTATGTATTAAATGGTGAAAAACAGTGGATTACAAACGCAGCATTTGCAGACGTATTCATCGTTTACGCCAAAATTGATGGTGAACACTTCACAGCATTTATTGTAGAAAGAGAATATGATGGTGTTTCTACCGGTCCAGAAGAGAAGAAGATGGGAATTAAGAGTTCATCAACACGTACATTAGTATTAGAAGATGTTGAAGTACCTGTCGAAAACTTATTAGGTGAAAAAGGCCGTGGCCATATTATCGCATTCAACATCCTTAACGTTGGACGTTATAAGTTAGCGATCGGTGGTGTAGGTGGTTCGAAGCGTGCTTTAGAACTATCTGCTAAATACACAAACGAACGAAAGCAGTTTGATACACCGATCTCAAGCTTCACATTAACACAAGAAAAACTTGGAACGATCGCATCTGAAATTTACGCGAATGAAAGTGCTGTTTATCGTACAGTCGGTCTTTTCCAGAAGCGTATGAGCTCCTTAACACCTGAGCAACAGAAAGATGGACGTGAAATAGCTGCAGCAATTGCAGAGTACCAAATCGAGTGTTCCATGAGTAAGTATATGTGTACGGAATTACTTGATTATTCAACAGATGAAGCTGTTCAGTTACACGGTGGGTATGGATTTATGCAAGAATATGAAGTAGAGCGTATGTATCGTGATTCACGTATTAACCGTATCTTCGAAGGAACAAATGAAATCAACCGTCTACTTGTACCTGGAACATTGCTGAAGAAGGCAATGAAAGGTGAGTTACCATTACTGCAACAAGCACAAGCATTACAAGAAGAGATTATGATGATGATGCCAGAAGAGGTAGGTACAGAACCGTTAGATGCCGAGAGACACTTGCTGAAAAATGCTAAAAAGATCATTCTACTCGGTGCTGGTTTAGCTGCACAAACATATATGCAGAAGCTCGACCAAGAACAAGAAATACTTGTTAACCTTGCTGACATGGTAGCAGAAGTATATAATATTGAATCTGTCATCCTTCGTACTGAAAAAGCAATAAATGCAACGGGTCTAGAGAAGAATCAACAGAAACTTCTTTATACACAAATATATGCACAAGAAGCTTTCAATCGTATTGAAGCAGATGCTAAGGAAACACTTATTGCTGTTGAAGAAGGTGACAGTTTACAGATGATGTTATCATCATTACGTAAACTAACACGTCATACCCCAACAAACGTGATTGCAAAGAAACGTGAAGTTGCTGCAAAAGTAATCGAAGAAGAACGTTATGTTATCTAGTTGATCAACCTACAGAGGCCTACTACAAAGATTGTAGTAGGTTTCTTTTTATGGTTAATGAAATTATTTTTTTATGAGTAAACATACCATTTTAGCTCTATATTTGATATCATTTAGATAATGTTTGTTGGTGAAGGAGGGATTATACATGATATTAAAGTTTTATTGGTATCCGAATTGTAGTTCATGTAAGAAGGCGAAAAAATGGTTTGATGAAAATGAAGTGAGTTACGAAGCCATCCATATCGTCGAGGAAACACCTTCGGAAGAAGAAATACTTGAATGGATGAAGAGAAGTGATCTCCCGGCTAGAAAATTCTTTAATACGAGTGGAAAAGTATACCGTGAATTAAATATGAAAGATAAAATAAAAGAGGCGAGCCTTGATGAAATGGCTGCATATTTAGCTTCTGATGGGATGCTGATCAAACGACCCATCGTAACAAATGGTGAAACCGTGACGGTCGGTTTTAAGGAAGAAGAATACGAAGAAACTTGGCTACGATCTTAATGCAAAATACTAGAAAAAAGCAACATTACATTATATAGTGTATGAGGATTAATTAACGGAGGGATGAAGATGAAGTTACCAGAAGATCTATTGTATTCAGAAGAACACGAATGGGTAAAAAAAGAAGGCGACCTTGTTCGAATTGGTATCACAAATTTTGCTCAAGATGAGTTAGGTGACATCGTGTTTGTTGAATTACCAGAAGTAGGCGATGATATCGAAGTCGATGAACCATTTGGAAGTGTGGAATCAGTGAAAACGGTATCTGAATTATATGCTCCGATTAGTGGAAAAGTTATAGAAGTAAACGAAGAATTAGAAGATAACCCAGAATATGTAAACGAATCACCATATGATAAAGCATGGATGATTATTGTTGAACCATCTGATGAATTAGAGATTGATGAACTCCTAACAAATGAAGAATATCAATCCTTTACTGAAGAAGGTTAGTGAAGGACGCTGTTTAAGGCTGACTGGTATCCATTTGGATGATGTCAGCTTTATTCGCATCTTATTGATCATAACTTTTGATAAGGATGGTTATATGCTGGAATATGAACAGAATAAGATAATCATCGTTGAAGGCCTAACAGATAAAAAACAGGTCCAGCGCGTGATGACCGACGATGTTCAAATCATTTGTACTCATGGTACATTTAGTATCGAGCGTTTTGATAACTTGCTTGAGGCGTATCAATTGGATGATCGGGAAGTCTACTTATTGGTTGATGAAGATGAATCAGGCTTGAAACTAAGGAAACAATTACGACAGGAACTTTCTCATGCAAAAGACATCCATGTACCCGAAGAGTTTGGAGAAGTAGCCAGTACACCCCTCGAAGTATTAGCATCGATTTTAAAACACGAATATATTGAAGTGAATCCCATTTTTTTAATAAATTAATGAATTTCATTAAAATAGGTCAAGGTGATTTTGTGAAGGAAATTACAACAGAACAATTAGGAAAAGAAGACTATATACTTTATATTCATACACCGTTTTGTGGAACATGTCATATGGCCAGAACGATCTTAAGCCAGATTGAAACCGTGCATCAAAAGGATCTTTTTTATGAAATGAACGCTTCTCTACATCCTGAATTTATGCAGGAGATTGAAATTGAAAGCGTTCCTTGTTTACTCATTAAGAAAGAGAATAAGATTAAAGAAAAGGTGTATGTCTTTCATTCTGTTCCAAATATTTACAAATACTTATTAACGTATAACCCAGCATTAATCGCTATTTGACAGTTCGCTAAGAATAGGGTATGCTTTTCTATACCTATTAACAACAATAATATGATATCTCTTATCTTGAGCGGTAGAGGGGCTGGCCCTATGAAACCGCGGCAACCTCATGTGAATCAATGATTCATATGAAAGGTGCCAATTCCTGCAAAGCAAATGCTTTGACAGATGAGAGAACGTAAAGACTGTAATTATGCGTCTTTCTGTTCTCAAACAGAAAGGCGCTTTTATATTTTTAGGAGGCGCAGAAATGATTGCGATAAAAGGGTTAAGTAAAGTATTTACATCAGACAGAAATAAGATTAAAGCAGTAGATGACCTAACATTATCGATTCGTGAGGGAGAAATATTTGGTGTTATTGGTTATAGTGGTGCTGGGAAAAGTACCTTTGTTCGCCTATTAAATAGATTGGAAGAGCCTTCAAGTGGTCAAGTGATGATTAATAAACAAGAAGTAACGGCATTAAATACGAAGGAACTCCGTTTTGCACGACGCGATATTGGCATGATCTTCCAACACTTTAATTTATTATGGTCACGCACGGTAAGGGAAAACATTGCCTTCCCATTGGAAATCGCTGGAATGGGGACACAAGAACGTGAGCAACGGGTGAATGAATTAATGGGCCTCGTCGGGTTGTCCAATCGGGAAAATGCCTATCCATCAGAGTTAAGTGGCGGACAAAAGCAACGTGTCGGAATTGCGCGAGCACTAGCAAATAATCCTAAAGTATTATTATGTGATGAAGCAACATCTGCCTTAGACCCAGAAACAACGAATTCAATTTTAGATTTACTCGTTGACATAAATGAAAAACTAGGGCTTACGATCATTATTATTACGCATGAAATGAATGTCATCCATAAAATTTGTAATACAGTTGCTGTCATGGAAGAAGGTAAAATTGTCGAACAAGGTGATGTACTCGATGTGTTCTTACGGCCACAACAACAGACCACAAAGAAGTTTGTTCAACAAATTATGAAAGTAAATGATGAGGAAGATGGGATTTATGATTTACTCGAAATGTATGATACGGGGAAAATACTCCAACTTCATTTCGTTGGCGAAACAGCAAATAAAGCTTTAATTAGTCAACTAGCTAAAACGTTTCCGATTGATATCAATATTTTACAAGGGAAAATCACTCAAACGAAGAGTGGTGCATATGGGACTTTATTTGTACAAGTTGAAGGTGAACAAGTAGAAATCAACCGTGTGATTACGTATATAAAAGAGGAAACATCAGTCAAAGCAGAGGTGATCAACCATGTTTAGTAACTTATTTCAAAATATGAGTATGGATGATTTGTTGCTCGCAACATATGAAACATTTTATATGACGATCATCGCATTAATTGGAACGCTGATCTTTGGGGTTTTACTCGGTTTATTACTGTACTTAACGACAAAAGATGGGATCTGGCAGAATAAGTGGATTTATTTGATAACGGCGGGTATTGTCAATGTCTTCCGAGCAATCCCCTTCATTATATTGATTTTATTATTATTCCCATTCACAGACTTGATCGTTGGCACAATTCGTGGTCCCAATGCGGCGTTACCTGCATTAATTATTGGCTCCGCCCCTTTCTATGGGCGACTTGTTGAAATCGCCTTGAAAGAAGTGGACAAAGGGGTCATCGAAGCTGCAAAATCGATGGGTGCAAAAACAAGTACGATTATCTTCCGTGTTTTATTGCCAGAATCAATGCCAGCACTTGTTTCAGGACTAACGGTAACCGGGATTGCCTTAATTGGTTATACAGCGATGGCTGGAGTCATTGGGGCGGGCGGATTAGGAAACTATGCCTATTACTTCGGTTTCCAACGGCGGGATATAGATGTAGTTCTTATTTGTACCGTCATTATCGTTATCATCGTATTTATATTTCAGTTTATTGGAGATTATATTTCCAATAAACTCGATAAAAGATAAAAAGGAGAGAATATGAATGAAAAAACAATTCAGTTTTATAGCGATCATTATCGTGTTTCTATTGGCAGCTTGTGGTGGGGAGAGCAGCACAGATCAGACAGACAAACAAGGTGAAGAGGATTCGATTGAACTTAAAATTGGTGCATCAAGTACCCCACATGCGGAAATTTTAGAAGAAGCAGCACCATTGCTTGAAGAAGAGGGCATCACCATTGAAATTGAAGAGTATCAAGATTATGTGTTTCCGAATGATGATGTAGAAAGTGGCGAACTGGATGCTAATTTCTTTCAACACTTTCCGTATTTAGAGCAAACGATTGAAGATACAGGTTATGAGTTAGCAAGTCTTGGTGGAATTCATATTGAGCCAATGGGCGTCTACTCAAAGTCAATTACGAGCATCGATGAAATCCCTGAGGGAACAGAAGTCATTTTAAGTAATTCGGTAGCGGATCATGGACGTGTCTTAGCATTATTGGAAAATGAAGAGCTCATTCAATTAGATGAATCGATTAATAAGGAAACCGCAACGATTGATGATATTGTGGACAATCCGAAAAACTTAACGTTCGCGGCAGACTATGAGGCTGCATTTTTACCAGAAATATATGAAAAAGAAACAGATACATTAGTTGTGATTAATACAAACTATGCAATTGATGCCAATTTAAATCCATTGGAAGATGCCCTCTTTATTGAAGGCGATGAATCATCTTATGCGAACATCATTGCTGTTCGTAAAGAAGATGTTGATAACAAAGCATTAAACACAGTTGTAGATGTCTTGCATTCGGAAGAGATTCAAACGTTTATTATGGATCATTATGATGGTGCGGTTGTACCAGTTAACAACAAAGAGTAAGAAGTCAAAACAAGCTGTTGCTCTATAAAAGGGACAATGGCTTGTTTTTCTTCATAAAAAGGTCCTTATTTTGAATAAAAGTGTGATTCTATGATGAGAAGGGCTGAAACAGTTGATAATAATTACAATATGCTTTAAGATTGTAATGAGAACAAATTGAGAATTGCTCTAAAAATCGATTCTCTTTTTAGAATATTATTAGTTACTTGGAGGTATTGATATGTCAGCATCAACATTAGAAATAAAGAATCTTCATGTTTCAATAGAAGGAAATCAAATATTAAAGGGGATTAACCTTACAATAAAGGGTGGGGAATTCCACGCGGTCATGGGACCAAATGGAACAGGGAAATCAACACTCGCATCAGCAATTATGGGGCATCCTAAATTCGATATTACAGAAGGTAGTATCCATTTAGACGGGGAAGACGTACTAGAAATGGATGTCGATGAACGTGCACGTGCAGGCCTGTTTTTAGGAATGCAATATCCAAGTGAAATTAGTGGTGTTACAACATCAGACTTTTTACGTTCATCCATTAACGCTCGTCGTGATGAAGGAGATGAAGTTTCTTTAATGAGCTTTATTAAAGAAATGGATACTGCTTTAGAAGAACTTGAAATTGACCAAAACATGGCACAACGATACTTAAATGAAGGCTTTTCAGGTGGAGAGAAAAAACGTAATGAAATCCTTCAAATGATGATGATCAAACCAGCAATCGCTATCTTAGATGAAATTGACTCTGGTTTAGATATCGATGCCTTGAGAATTGTTTCAAAAGCGATTAACAAACATCGTGATGCTAACTTCGGTTGCCTAGTGATAACGCACTATCAGCGTTTATTGAACTATATCACTCCAGACCATGTACATGTTATCATGCAAGGTCAAATTGTTAAATCTGGCGGTCCAGAATTAGCGAAGCAACTAGAAGCAGATGGTTATGAATGGATTAAAGATGAACTAGGAATTGAAGATGTAACAGTAGGACAAAAAGCTTAAAGGTAGGAGGGATAATGAAGATGACTGTTATTACAAAATATCCATATGATAAAGAGTATATTGAACAATATTCACAGGATAAAAATGAACCAGAATGGATGAAAGCATTTCGCCTTCAAGCCTTAGAACAAGCAAATGTCCTTGAACTACCAAAGCCTGATAAGACAAGAATCCATAGATGGAACTTCAGTCAGTTCAAGCATTTAGCTGAGGGAGAAGTCATTTCATCATTAAATGAGTTACCAGAAGAATTAAAAGATCATCTTGACATTGATGACGCACCTGAAAACTTGATTATACAGCGTAACCAAACAGTGGCATATGCGAGTATAAGTAAGGAGTTACAAGATCAAGGCGTTATTTTCACAGATATTTTCACAGCTTTTGAGAAACATGAAGAGTTAGTGAAAAAGTATTATATGAAAGATGCAGTCGTCGTAGATGAACATCGCTTAACAGCGTTACATGCTGCATTGATGAATGGCGGAGTATTTGTTTATGTTCCTAAAGGTGTTCAAGTTGAAGTACCTTTACAAACGATATTCTGGCAGGAAGATCATGAAGTAGCATTGTTTAATCATGTTCTTGTTGTTGCGGAAGAAAACAGTTCTCTTACATATGTAGAGAATTATATCTCAAACAACAAAGATGAAGAAACAGTATCAAATGTTGTCGCGGAAGTTTTTGCACATGATAATGCTCATATTGCCTTCGGAGGCGTTGATAACTTTGCAGCGGGTACAACTTCATATATTAACCGTCGTGGTGTAGCAGGAAAAGATGCTGTCATCGATTGGGCACTTGGACAAATGAATGACGGGAATACAGTATCAGAGAATGTGACTCACTTAGATGGTGATCGTTCTTCAGTCAACGCTAAAACAGTTACTGTTGGTCGTGGCAAACAAGTCCAAAACTTTACGGCTGTTACACACCATGCGGGGCTAGATACAGATGGTCATATTCTCCAACGTGGGGTAATGAAAGATAATACATCTGCCATCTTCAACGCGATTGGTAAAATTGATAGTGGAGCAACAAGAGCGAATGCTGTTCAAGAATCACGGATTTTGATGTTAAGTGGAAAAGCACGTGGGGACGCAAACCCGATCTTACTTATAGATGAGGATGACGTAACAGCAGGACACGCAGCATCAGTTGGACGTATTGATGAGATGCAAATGTATTACCTCATGAGTCGTGGAATTTCGAAGCAAGAAGCGGAACGTCTGATTATTTATGGTTTCCTAGAGCCTGTAGTTGCTCAATTACCGATTGAAGCGGTTAAGAAACAATTAAGACATCTAATTGAAGGGAAGCTATCCTAATGGATGTTCAATCCATTAGAGAACAGTTCCCGATCTTAGGTCAAGAGGTAAACGGACATCCACTTGTTTATTTAGATTCGACGGCAACATCGCAAACCCCACTTAAAGTCATTGAAGCTGTTGATGCTTACTATCGTCAGGATAACTCAAATGTTCATCGTGGTGTTCATACATTAGGTACACGGGCGACAGATCTTTATGAAGGTGCTCGTGAGAAAGTACGTGCATTTATTAATGCAAAAAGTCCGAAAGAGATTATATTTAATCGCGGCACAACAGCCGCATTAAATATTGTCGCTCAAAGTTATGCACGTGCCAATTTAACGGCAGGGGATGAAATTGTCATCACACAGATGGAACATCACAGTAATATTATTCCGTGGCAACAGGCAGCAAAAGCAACGGGTGCGACTTTGAAATATCTCCCGTTGCAAGCAGACGGAACGATCTTGCTTGATGATGTTCGTGAAACGGTTACAACCAATACAAAGATCGTTGCCATTACTCATGTATCGAATGTTTTAGGGACGATCAATCCGATTAAAGAAATAACAGAAATTGCCCATGAAAATGGAGCGATTATCGTTGTTGATGGGGCACAAGGAGCACCACATATGAAAGTTGATATGCAGGATCTTAATTGTGACTTTTATGCCTTTTCAGGTCATAAAATGTGTGGCCCGACAGGGATTGGGGTATTGTATGGTAAACAAGAACTGTTAGAAGCAATGGAACCTGTTGAATTTGGTGGTGAAATGATTGATTTCGTTAATTTATACGATTCAACATGGAAAGAACTACCTTGGAAGTTTGAAGGTGGAACACCGATCATTGCAGGAGCGGTTGGTTTAGGGGCTGCGATTGATTTTCTAAATGAGGTTGGTTTAGAGTCAATCACAGAGTATGAAGACCAGCTCATCCATTATGGTATGGAAAGATTAGCAGAAATTGAAGGATTGAAAATATATGGCCCAGAGAAACGTGCGGGTTTGATTACATTTAACCTAGGTGAAATACATCCACATGATGTCTCTACAGTTCTTGATTCAGAAGGCATTGCGGTTCGTGCAGGTCATCACTGTGCACAACCTCTAATGAAGTGGTTAGATGTATCAGCTACAGCTCGCGCCAGCTTTTATTTATACAACACAAAAGCGGAAGTTGATTCTTTAGTCGATGGACTTCTGAAAACGAAGGAGTATTTTGGGGATGTCTTCTAATAACCTAGATACATTATATAGACAAGTGATTATGGATCATTATAAATATCCACGTAATCGGGGTGTACTTGAAGGTAATGCTGTCTCTGTAGAAATGAATAACCCGACATGTGGAGATCGCATTATGTTACAGTTACAAGTAGAAGATGATATGGTGAAGGATGTAAAGTTTGAAGGTGAAGGATGTTCGATTAGTATGGCATCCGCATCGATGATGACACAAGCAATCAAAGGGAAAAAACTTTCTGAGGCATTAAAAATGTCGGCGTTCTTTTCCCAAATGATGATTGGTGAAGAAGTTGATCTAGGAGAACTAGATTTAGCAGATATTGAAGCATTGCAAGGAGTTTCTAAGTTTCCAGCACGCATTAAATGTGCTACGCTTGCTTGGCAAGCAATGGAAAAAGGTGTCCAGGACGATTAGTCAGCCAATGGGTATATAAAAATCTTGAGGAGGTTTTTAACATGGCGAAAAAAGCGCCTGAAGTTGATCAGTACAAATATGGATTTCAAGATAAAGACGTATCGGTGTTTCGAACGGAAAGAGGTTTGACAGCCGATGTTGTTCATGAGATTTCACGCATGAAGAATGAACCAGAGTGGATGCTCGAGGAGCGTCTGAAAGCTTTAGAAATATTTTATGAAAAGCCAATGCCACAATGGGGTGGAGATTTATCAGGATTAGATTTTGATGAAATCATCTACTATGTAAAACCGACAGAGAATCAAGGAGCAACATGGGATGAAGTACCCGTAGAAATAAAAGACACATTTGATAGACTGGGTATACCAGAAGCAGAAGAAAAGTATCTTTCTGGGGTATCGGCACAGTATGAATCAGAAGTTGTTTATCAAAGTCTTGAGAAGGAATTAACGGATCAAGGGATCATCTTTAAAGATACAGATAGTGCCCTCCAGGAAAATGAGGAGCTATTTAAAGAATACTTCGGAAAAGTGATTCCAGCATCAGATAATAAGTTCTCTGCTTTAAATACAGCAGTATGGTCTGGTGGGTCGTTTATCTATGTTCCAAAAGGTGTGAGCGTTCCTTCACCGTTGCAAGCATATTTCAGAATCAACTCTGAAAATATGGGGCAGTTTGAAAGAACATTGATTATTGTTGATGAAGGGGCATCTGTACACTATGTAGAAGGTTGTACAGCACCTGTCTTTACAACAAGCTCATTGCACAGTGCTGTTGTTGAGATCTTTGTTAAGCGTGATGGTTATTGCCGCTATACGACGATTCAGAACTGGGCAAATAACGTATATAATCTTGTTACAAAACGTGCAACATGTGCTGAGAATGCAACAATGGAATGGATCGATGGAAATATGGGATCCAAGCTAACAATGAAATATCCATCCATTCTTCTTCGTGGAGAAGGCTCGCGTGGGATGACTGTTTCAATTGCTTTAGCAGGAGAAGGACAGCACCAGGATGCCGGAGCTAAAATGCATCATCTAGCACCGAATACATCTTCATCGATTGTATCCAAATCAATCTCTAAAGATGGTGGAAAAGTATCGTATCGTGGAATTGTTCATTTTGGACGTAAATCAGATGGAGCAAAAGCAAACATCGAATGTGATACGTTAATTATGGATGACCAATCGGTATCTGATACCATTCCATATAATGAAATATACAATGATAATGTTTCATTGGAGCACGAAGCAAAAGTTTCGAAAGTATCTGAAGAACAACTCTTCTATCTAATGAGTAGAGGTCTTGGTGAACAAGAAGCGACCGACATGATTATCATGGGGTTCATTGAGCCGTTCACAAGAGAACTTCCAATGGAGTATGCAGTCGAAATGAACAGACTGATGAAACATGAAATGGAAGGTTCAATCGGTTAAATAAAGCTAGATCAGCCCTGCTTATTACAATGTTGAATTGTGATATGCAGGGCTGTTTTTTTTCGTTAGATGTAAATAAGATGCTGGATGATCTAAGGACTAGCCAAGATAAAGCACTAGCTAAAGGATGCAATGCATATTGAACTGATTGATGCCTTATTATGATAGAGAAAGAAATCAATTGTTTTTTTAGGTAACATCATGATTTCCTACCCATTTCGATCTGTTTTAATTAATGTAATTTGCGCTTGATCGACTGAACAGTATACAATGAAGGAAAGAATAGAAACAGATTCATAGAAGGTGTTTAATTGAGTGAATCTTCACTTCATGCGAAGGGGTAGAAATGATGCAGGAAAAAATATACTTTTACTATACAAACGATTTACATAGCAGTTTTGACCATTGGCCACAAGTCGTAGGTTATATAAAAAGGGAAAAAGCGAAACGGATTGCGAGCGGGAGTTCTTGTTGGGTTGTAGATGTCGGGGATCATATTGATCGAGTTGATCTGATTGCAGAAGCTTTTATGGGGAAAGCAAATGTGGAATTAATGAATCAAGCGAATTATGACATTGTTACGCTTGGTAATAACGAGGGGATTACATTATCCCATGAAGATTTATATCATTTATATGATAACGCCCAGTTTGATGTTGTCTGTGCAAACTTAGATAATATGAAACAAATGAATCCTGACTGGCTCAAACCAACAATTGAGATCCAATCTGTGCAAGGAGTTCAGATTGGTGTTGTTGGATTAACAGCCGCTTTTAATGCCTTTTATAACTTGCTTGACTGGCATGTTCATGATCCGTTTCGAATATTAGAAACGGAAATCGAACGATTGAAGAAATCAACAGATGTGATTGTTTTATTATCACATCTCGGTATTAGTGAGGATCGACGAATTGCAGAACGTTTTTCAGATATTGACCTGATTATTGGTGGTCATACCCATCATTTATTCAGGACAGGAGAAACGATGAATGAAACGTTGCTTACTGCTGCAGGAAAGCATTGTGCATATGTTGGTGAAGTTATTTTAACATGGGATCATACGTATCATGAATTAATTGAAAAAGAAGCGTACACAACTAATATTACCCATATGGAGAAAGATCCTCAAACCATTGAATTACTAAATGATTATCGAGAGAAGGCAGCTATTCAACTGGGCGAACCGGTGATCAACACGGAAAAGCCGATTGATGTGCATTGGTTTAAAGATACCGAAATCATGCAAGCTTTAACAGATACGTTAAAAGACTGGACAGATGCTGATGTAGCCATGCTTAATTCAGGATTATTACTAGAATCCTTTGCAGCCGGTGAGATTACCTATCAAGATATTCACCGCATTTGTCCACATCCCATTAATCCGTGTGTTGTTGAAGTCAATGGAGATGAGTTGCTTGAAGTCATTCGAGCATCTTTTACAAAGGAATTAATGGAATTGGAGTTAAAAGGCTTTGGATTTCGTGGTGAAGTTATTGGACGGATGGTCTTCTCTGGCCTTGAGATTGAAACGGAGGGATATGGCACAGATCAAGAGTATGTAAAAAGCGTAACAGCGCAAGGCAATCCTTTGCAATCGTCAAAACTATATTCACTCGTCGTTGCGGATACATTTACGTTTGGACGGCTATTACCCGAAGTCGCGAAGTCACCGATTAAGGACTACTTTTTACCGGAGTTTATTCGGGACTTATTAGCGCAAACATTACGAGAAAAATTTGCTGATTCATAAAAAAAAATTCTCTTCTAGTGACAGAATCCCATCCCTTGCATATACATATATAGAATGTGATGGAGGAGGGGTTTTGTTTTTATGATTACGAAGAATACAATTGAGGTAGAAGGAAAAGAGTTTATTGCAGTTCGAGTTGAACTTCCGAAGACAAATTTATTAATGGTTTCAAATGATGTCGGATATATTATGTGTGCCGCATTAGATGTTGATTTATTAAGCAATATGCTTGCTGATCGAAAGGTCATTGCTGGGCGCGCAGTTGGTGTAAGATCAATCGATGATCTTCTCCATGCCCCTTTAGAGAAAATAACCGATGCATCAAAAGAATATGGATGGGAAATAGGCATGACAGGAAAGGATGCGCTGCTTAATTTATCATAGAGTAGCTCTTAGCAATGGCATGCTTGCTTTTAATTGAATCGTAATAATAATTCTATCCCCCTTACGACAAGCATATGTTTTGTAGTAAGGGGGTTTTACTATTGAGAAAACAGGTTCGATTCCTGCGTAAAGGATCACCACCTCCAACACGATACATATTATTGGTGACAACGATATTATTTTTCCTTTTAATCTTTTTTACGCTTTGGATTATTGATCGGGGGATTCGACCTCCATTAATGTTGATTGCAGAACAAAAGACGACTGAATTTGCAACAAGGACGATTAATTCTGCAGTCAAATCAACAGAAAATATGACGTTTGACGATATGATTGATATGAGTATTGATAATAATGGAAATGTATCGACATTAGGTTGGAATTCAGCATTAGTAAATGAAGCGTTACGTGAGGCAACCGATCGAGCAGAATACTTTTTATACGGGATGAATAAAGGACAAACTCTTGATGTAGATGATCCGAATATGACTCCTGTTGAGTTTGGTGATTCAGTTGGCGACTTAGCGGCGAAAGATCCGACCGTTGTAGAAATACCAATTGGTCAAGCGACAAATAATACAATTTTAGCAAACTTAGGGCCGAAGATACCTGTCCATTTCGAAATTGTAGGCAGTCTAGAATCAGATGTTGTTCACGAAGTAAAAGAATTTGGAGTGAATGCTGCTTTAATTGAGATCTATATTCCTGTCTCGGTTAGTGTTCAAATTGTTGTTCCATTTTCGACAACAACCGCAGACATTAGTACAAAGGTATTTATCGATTCGCGTGTCATTATGGGTGAAGTTCCTGAATTCTATAATCAAGGCGGTGAAGGTCCTTCTATTTCCGTTCCAAAGCCACCTTCCGATGATTAATCGTTTCCATATTGATAGGATATACAAGCAAGATTGTTGTGTTAGATGGCATTGACATCAACTGATAGTAAAGCTATACTATAAATACTGATAATTGAAAAAAGTAAGAAAATAATAGGGTATCAATCAAGAAGCAGCGCCCAAAAGGTGGGGTATTGTGTTGAACCCTGTTTTAAAGGAGGAGATAGTAAAATGGAAACAAGGTCACAGTGGGGGACAAGAGCGGGTTTTATTATGGCGGCAGTAGGTTCTGCGGTCGGACTCGGAAATATTTGGCGATTTCCGGCGGAAGCCTATGCTAATGGTGGGGGTGCTTTTTTCATCCCATATTTATTTGCTTTACTTACTGCAGGAATTCCCATTTTAATATTGGAATTTACAATGGGACATAAGTATCGAGGTTCAGCTCCATTAACGTACAAGAAAATGAATAAAAGAACAGAGTGGATTGGTTGGTGGGCGGTAATCGTTGCGTTTGTCATATCTACTTATTATTCCGTTATTATTGCCTGGGCTATATCGTACTCCATCTTTTCACTTAACTTAAGCTGGGGCTCAAATCCAGAGGCGTTCTTATATAAAGATTATTTAAATCATGTGGATCCAGGAACCATTGGTAGTTTAGTTCCGGGCGTACTGATCCCATTACTTATTGTTTGGGTTCTTGTATTAAGTGTTTTGTATAAAGGGGTCCAACGGGGGATCGAGATTGCGAACCGCATTATGATTCCAGCTCTTGTCTTTATCTTTTTAATTATTGTTATTCGTGCGCTTACTTTACCTGGTGCAATTGATGGGTTAAACGCATTTTTTCAACCGGATTTCTCGCAAATACTGTCGCCGAAAGTTTGGGTGGCGGCATACGGACAAATATTCTTTAGTTTGTCGATTGCATTTGCTATTATGATTACGTATTCAAGTTATTTACCGAAAAAATCAGATATCACGAATAATGCATTTATAACAGGTTTTGGTAACTCAAGTTTTGAATTATTAGCGGGAATTGGTGTGTTCTCTGTGCTTGGATTTATGGCAGCTGAACAAGGAGTGCCAATTAGTGAAGTGGTCACAGGTGGAGTTGGTTTGGCCTTTGTTGCCTTCCCCGAAATTATTAATCAGTTCCCAGCATTTAATCAACTGTTTGGGGTCTTATTCTTTGTATCTCTCGTGCTCGCGGGATTGACATCACTCATGTCCATTACGGAAACCTATGTATCAGGGCTCGTTGATAAGTTTAATATTTCCCGAAGCAAGGCAGTCTTATTTGGTGGTGGGTTAGCAGCTCTCATTTCACTCATCTATGCTACACAGGGTGGACTGAACTTCCTCGATACGGTCGATTACTTTATTAACCAATTTGGTGTAGCATTACTCGGATTAGTAGAAGTCGTCTTAGTCGCTTGGATCTTAAGGAAGCTAGCTGAATTTAAAAGACATGCGAACGAAGTGTCAGATATCCAACTTGGTGCATGGTGGACAATAAGTGTCGGTGTGATCACGCCCATTGTGTTAGGTTTTATGATGTATGGACTATTCCATGAAAACATCATGAAACTTCATGATACTGTGACAGGTAACTATGGAGATTATCCAGACATCTTTATTGCTTATAGTGGTTGGGCAGTAGCAGCTGTCGCTGTGATTGTAGGAATTATTCTGTCCTTGACGAAATGGAAAACGAGACAGACATTAACAAAAGACAAAAAGGAAGGGGTAATATAAAATGAGTGGTAGCGCAATATTTATGATGGTCCTTGGGATCGTTATAATCTGGGGTGGCTTAGCGGCCAGTATTATCCATGCTGTACGGAAGTCTCGAGCTGAAAAATAAAACAAACGGAGATCGGCCGTGTTTCTATAGAGAAACACGGCCGATCTTTATTTTTCTTTAGCCATTTGTTCCCACCTTTTTAAGTAAGGATAGGGGTCAAATGACCATTCACTATATCCATTATCTTTGTACATGCCATAATGCAAATGAGGGGGGAATTTACCGGATGTGCCTGGCGGTCCATAGCCACTTGAACCAACACTTCCTAATTCATCACCAGGTTGAACGATTTGACCGACTTTAAGATCCTCTTCATACCCATTTAAATGACCATAGTAGTGATAGATATTATGAATATCCCGAATGCCTATTCGCCAACCGCCATACAAGTTCCATCCCATCATTTCGACGACCCCATATGTGGTTGATTTTATGGGTGCCCCATAGCTTGCAAAGATGTCTGTTCCCTCATGAATTCTTACCCCACCAAATCCACGCCGGTCCCCCCATGTGCTTTGATAGCTATAATTGTGTTCAATAGCAACGGGGAAATCACGCTCTGTTAAATCAATGGATTGAAACTTTTTAAATACTTTGGCTGTATTCATAATCGTCTGAACGGTTAAATCACGTTCATAATAGTTAAATAAAGCGATCTTAATATCATCTGCTGTTTGGCCTTGGGTAAGTAGCTTATTGGCCATTGTATATAAAACATCTTCCGCATCCTCAGGATCTGCTTGACCATCCCCATTGCTATCTTGTCCAATACCATCGAAAAGAGCAATCATTTCATTGTGCATCAGTTTGGAGCTGTTTCCAGGGCCAAACCACTGATCATCAGGAATTTGGATGGAAATGACTTGGTCCTCAGATAAGTCTGTTTCAATATTTCTTTCAAATTGATCAATAGCAGCCAGGTAATACCATGGGATCTGCGTGATGGCCTCCGTTTTTTTATACAAGGCTAATCGCTTATCAGTTATTGATTCACTATCGGCAGCATATATGTTTTGCTGTGATAAAAAGGGGAAGAGGAGGATGAAAAGGAATAGGATTTGGATCTTTTTAGTAAACAATCGAACTCACCTCTCGTCAAAGTAAACTTAAATATTAGTTTGTCCCAAAAATAAATAAATATCGTTTATTCGAAAGTTAATCAGAAATAGGTGATCCGTTCTAAGAGAAATAATAGCGGAATTAGCAAATGATAGTTGCATGCATGATTAATTATGATAAACTATAGACAGCTGACTGGGGTGACTATCGTTGATTGAATTGCATGGAAAACAGTATGAATTAATAGAAAATGAGCGGGATGGTTTTCAGGAAGATGTACTGAATGAACGCTATTCAGAGATTCTCAAGAAATATGATTTCATTGTAGGTGATTGGGGATATGATCAACTACGGTTAAAAGGGTTCTACTATGATAAAAATACAAAAGCTGCCTTTGATACGAAGATTAGCTTATTGGATGATTATTTATATGAGTACTGTAATTTTGGTTGTGCCTATTTTGTGTTAGAAAAAGTGAGTGAAAAATAGAATATTGTAGGGAATGCATTCCATATGAAAAACAGTAGCAGATGAATGGCTACTGTTTTTCTTGTTCTTCAGAATCTTCGTATTCAGAAAAAGGAGGGTTACCGACGACTTCTTTCGCCGCCACTTCCTTGTACGTATGACGAAAAGCGCTTTGCCTGCTTTGCCCTTCTTTCCAAGGGGTCGACTTACCCAGTACGGGATCATCTTGATCAATTGAAGAGCCAAAAGCGCCTTCCGGAAATTCCTCAGGTACTAAGTCTTCACGGACACTTTTCACATTTGAAAAATCACTGTATTCTTTATCACTTTTCTTCATCTTTAGTTCATCCTTTCATGTCGTAGTTTCGACTACATGAAGGAGAATTATGTATGTGAAATCGTTGGATCGATCTTCAAGCTCCGAATATAACCACGGAACTTCTTTTCAATAATTTTGCCGACTTGGAAAATAAGGTCTTCCTGACCGGTATTCGCCATGATTTGAATACTAATGGGTAATCCTTGCTCATCAACGCCGATGGGAATAGTTAAGGAAGGCAATCCCCAAACATTTGCATAAGCAACATAAGGCATATAGGTTCGAAACGTCTTGCGGATGGAGAATATCTCTTGATAGACTTGACCATGTTTTCCAGCTGCTTCATGGTAAACAGGGAAGATAAGCACTTTATTGTTTAGATAACCTTTTAATACATTGTCCCCTTGTTCTAAGGTCCTTTTAATGTCATCGATGCGCTTGTCTGACGGTTTAAAGAGTTTCGCACCAATCAGGGCCCATGACAAATAGGTATGGGTATTTGTTGTCTTCATTATTTTTTCTTTTAGATAAGCTGCTACAGGACTTGATCGATCTTTGTTAAAGGCCAGTTTTTTCATACTTTCACCACCATCGACAGACATGATTTCTTGCCATAATTGGGCACTATCATGAAAGTAGGGAGGGATCGTTCGCTCCGTTGTAAATTCAGCACTTAATTCATTGTTTAGATCATCAAGTAGTTCAGATGTTCTTCTGGATAGCGGGTAGGATGAATGATTTTCTAAGATTTCAATTTTCAGGTTTTTTACAGATAATGGGAGTGGTTCTTTGTTGGCCATGATCCGATATAAAAGCGCAATATCACGTACAGATTTTCCCATTGGTCCGATTGATAACATACGACTTTGGAGGGATAGCGTATCCGCTGGAAAATGGCCACTTGGATTCACTTGATATTTGCCAGATTTAAATCCAATGACACCATTAAAATGACTTGGAAAGCGGATGGATCCTCCAATATCAGACCCGATCCCTGCTACTGATCCACCAGCCCCTATTAAAGCTCCCTCACCACCACTTGATCCACCAGCGGTTCGCGTGAGATCCCATGGATTATTCGTACGGCCATATAATTTATTATCGGTTTCTTGACAAAAGCAGAGCATCGGTGTGTTCGTCTTCCCGAGAATAATGGCACCTGCTGCTCTTAATTTTGCGACAACATGGGCATCTTGTTTAAAGATGAGATCTTTCCGGTGACTGATCCCACCTGTTGTTTTCATGTTCTTTACATGAAAAGCTTCTTTTATACTAATGGGAACACCATGTAAGGGACCAATCTCTTGGCGGGTATGAATGTCATTGTCTGCTTGTACCGCTTCTTCTAACGCCGAGGTAAATCGGTTTTCGACAACCGCATTAATGTGTGGGTTTATTGTTTTGATCTTGTCAATGTATGTGTGTACAACTTCCGTACTTGAAAGTTGACCTTCTTTGATGGCTTGTGCAAGACTTGTTGCATCCATATCCAGGCAAGATTGATTAGTTTTTAATTTTACCATCTCTTCATTCCTTTCTTTCGTGCCCATTCATTGAGAGCGCTTACTTCTATTGTATCAGCTTTTATACGGAAGGGAAGAGGCGTAAAGAGCGAAACAAGGGATCTATTGTTTCCGTGACTTCGCATATATGGTATTATAGAGAGTATAAGACACCGTGGAGGTTTTAATATGTATTTTATTGACCGTAGTAAAATTGATAAAACACTTGTTTATATTGATACATTATTGCATGAATTTGAACAGTATTCTTTTGATACACCATTAGCTCAATTGGGTTTAGAACGAATAACACATATGCTGATCGAATCTATTCTCGATGTCGGCAATATGATGATTGACGGGTTTATTATGCGTGACCCAGGAAGTTATGAAGATATTATCGATATATTGGTTGATGAAAAGGTAATCCCAGAGGAATTTGATACCGGGTATAAAGCTGTTATCGAATTACGTAATGCCGTTGTAAGAGACTACTTAGATTTAGATCATGCTTCATTAGAGGAAACGATAGCAATGCATAAAGAGATCTTAGATGAATTTAGTCATTGTGTAAAACAGTATTTAGATCAAGAATTGGGAGTTGCCCACGCTTTCTCAAATGAATAGAAAAGGATGATGTTCCATGAAAAAGCGAACACCTACGAAACAAAAACTCTTAAACATTCTTAAAAAAGATCATCAAAGTACGATTAAAACAATTATGGAATACTTTGTTATTTCCGAAATCGCTGTGCGTAAACATCTTAATGAACTTGAGCAACGTGGTTTTATTAAGAAAGAAACGACTAAACAAGAGATTGGACGGCCGTTTTATACATACGAATTGACGAAACAAGGACATGAAACATTTCCAAATCAATATGAAAAGTTACCTCTTGAATTATTGCAAGATTTGGAAGATCTGAAAGGAACAGAGGCGGTTGAGGAATTATTAGCAAAGAGAATGGAGCGAGAGAGAGATTACTTCTTAAATGAAGTAACAACCACTCACTTTGATGAAAAAATTTCTAAAGTCGCGGAAATACAAGATGAAAAAGGATATATGGTTGAATATGATAAACAGGTAGATGGGAGTTATGAAATGAAAAACTTCAACTGTCCGATCATTAATATCGCTTCCACCTATAGACAAGTTTGTGTAAGTGAGCAAGCGGTATTAGCGAAGTTGTTTTCCGGTAGTGAGGTCGTATCCCATAAATGTCTCACAAAAGGGGACTATTTTTGTAAATGGATCATAACGAAACCAGAGGAGGAGGAAACTTCTACTCAAGACGAAAAGAGGTTTTAAAATCTTTGAAGAAGTACAAAGGATATTTAGTTGATATAGATGGGACGATGTATCGGGGAAATGAAAGAATTGAAGCAGCAGCTGAATTTATTGAAGAAATAAACGCACAACACATTCCATACTTATTTTTAACAAATAATTCAACAAGCACACAGAGTGAAGTGGCTGAAAAGCTCAATCAGATGGACATTAAAGCGACAGCTGATCACGTTTTTACGTCTAGCTTAGCAACGGCAAAATATATTAAAGAAAAGCAAGAACAAGCACGTTGTTTTGTGATCGGAGAAAGAGGGCTATCTGATGCATTAGCTGATGAAGGTCATGTCCTAATTGATTCAGAGGAAAAGTGTGATTTTGTTGTGATGGGGCTTGATCGTCAGATAACCTATGAAAAGTTGGCGACTGCATGCCTTGCGATTCGTAATGGAGCTACTTTCATATCGACGAATGGGGATGCGGCGATCCCGACGGAACGTGGATTTCTTCCAGGCAATGGCTCATTAACTTCGGTGGTTCATGTTAGTACTGGTAAACAACCGATTTTTATAGGTAAACCTGAGGCGATTATTATGGATCAAGCACTTCATACGCTTGGAGTGAATAAGGCGGACACCATCATGGTTGGAGATAATTATGACACCGACATCTTAGCAGGTATTCGCGCCCAGATTGATACATTACTCGTCTTCACAGGGGTTACTTCATATGAAGAGTATATACAAATAAAGAAGAAACCGACTCATCATGTACAAAAATTATCAGAATGGATACTCAATGGCTCATAAACCATTGTCGATCCATTCTGTTTTTTTATGGATTAATCATCTAAGAGCTTATCATCTGCATTGGCATGTGCAAGTCTACTTGATGCAGCCGCAGCTATGGCTCCAACAATATCATCTAAAAATGTATGTACTTCACCTGTTGACTGGTCGTTTAAACGCTCTAAAATTCCCGGCTTTTGCTTATCAATAAATCCATAGTTCGTAAAACCAATGGAACCGTAAACATTCACAATCGAAAAGGCGATAATCTCATCAATTCCATATAAGCTTTCATCAGTCTCGATGATTTTTTGCAGGGGCTGTTCAAGTTTATTCTGTTCGGCTAGCTTGTCCAGTTGAATTCCCGTTAAGATAGCGGTTTGTACTTCTCTTTTTGTTAAAACACGATCCACATTATAGTGACAGGTTTCCAGATCTAAGTTATCATGGTAGCTTGATTGTAAATAGTAGACAAGATCAGCAATATCATCTGTCGTGACACCGCGCTCAATAAGCATTTCTCTCGCTCTAACTTCTAATTCATCTTGCTTTGTATTTTCATCCATTGTATTCACCCATTCTTTTTTATTATTCCCGTGATTTCTAGTTAAGATTTATCATTCCTTCACATATACTTTTATATACTGTATGAGAAGGAGAGGTATTGATGCGAAACTTACTGACTACAAATTATGGTCTGTCGATTACTGGATCGCAAATCATTGATGGAAGATCCTGTTTTACAGATCTTGAATACTTCTATATTACCATTCCTGCCGCTAACAAGAAAGACATAAATATGGAGCAGGCAGCACTTGCCTATCATTTAGTTGAAAATGGGTATCCATATACTGCCTATCCAATACCGAATAGGCAGCAAGATTGGGTAACAAATTATGAAGGCGAAAATTATATTGTCCTACGAGGAGGAGCATTAAAAAAAGAAGTGCAGGACCAGCATGGACAAAGTCTTGCTTATTTTCATAAAGAAAATAGTGCGTATCATTTTGAACCACAATCCATATCAAGCTATGGACAATGGAAAACGTTGTGGATCAGTAAGTTAACCTTTGTCGAACATTATCTGACAGAGGAGTCGAAAAAACAATCCGATCCGTATGATCATTTATTAATGAATCATTTACCATATATCATTGGTGTTAGTGAGAACGCGATTCAGTATATGCAGGAAAGCGAACAGGAGAGAAGATATCGAGATTGTGATCGAGGAACAATTGCTTTTCAACGGTATCAAGATCAGCTCTTACGTCCAACGATTTGGTCTACTGATTTAGTATATGATCATCCGACAAGAGATATTGCGGAGTATATTCGCACAAAGCTATTGTGGGGGGAGAAGCGGGAAGTGTCTATGGTGCGGTTGTTTTTAGAAGAATATGAATCAGTCCAACCATTATCTGTATTTAGTTGGCGCTTATTATATGCCCGGTTAATTTATCCGATTCATCTATTCGATCAAATTGAGAAATCCTTTTATGAAACAGATCGTAAACAATCTTATCAACAAATGGCAAGATTATTTGATCGTCAACATGTATATGAACATCATCTAGCCGACTTATTTCATGGTGAACACCCTAATTTTTATGAATTAGATCTACCTATGTTACACTGGATACAATGATAAGAGGGGGTGGGGTAATATGAAAAAGCCAGATATTTATATAACAAGAAAGATTCCAGCCAGCATACTTGAACCCTTTAGGGATCGATTTCACTTTAAAATGTGGGAACAAGAGCTTACACCAGTACCCGACGATGTCCTCAAAGCTGAAACAAAGCAAGCTGATGGGTTATTATGCTTGATTACGGATCAGATTCGTGAACAATTATTTGCAGAATCTCCACAGTTGCAGATTGTAGCGAATATGGCGGTTGGTTATGATCATATTGATATTCAAGCAGCAACAAAACATCAAGTCATTGTTACGAATACACCAGATGTATTGACTGAAACGACTGCTGATTTAACGTTTGCTTTATTAATGGCTACTGCACGAAGACTTGTAGAAGCAAATATTTTTATACGCGATGACAAGTGGGGAGATTGGGCACCGTTTCTATTAACCGGATCAGATATTCATCATCAAACAATTGGAATTGTTGGGATGGGAGCAATTGGTCAAGCTGTGGCTCGGCGTGCAAAAGGATTTGGGATGTCTATCTTGTATCATAACCGAACAAGACAAGAGCAGGCGGAACAAGAACTAGGTGCTCAGTATATGGGTTTTAATGACTTACTGGAACAAGCAGATTTTGTGATTTCCTTAGTTCCATTAACAGATGAAACGACACAGATGTTTAATGAAGCCGCTTTCAAAAGGATGAAGTCCTCAGCGATTTTCATTAATGTCTCGCGAGGACAAACAGTT
This sequence comes from Virgibacillus sp., assembly GCA_035302925.1. Taxonomy (GTDB): domain Bacteria; phylum Bacillota; class Bacilli; order Bacillales; family Amphibacillaceae; genus CALAMD01. The sequence continues at coordinate 35,184 of DATGSG010000090.1, forward strand.
GATGAAGATGCATTATATGAGGCATTGCGAACAAAGGAAATTAAAGCAGCAGGTTTAGATGTATTTAAAGAAGAACCGATTCGAGCCAATCATCCATTGGTTCAATTGGAACAAGTTGTATGCTTACCGCATATCGGGTCTGCTAGTGAGCAAACAAGAGTGAATATGTTACGCTTATGTTTGGAAAATCTGGAAGGCTTCTTTTATGGAGATGGGGCGAAGACACCTGTTAATGAATTTCACAATTCCTATTTATAGCTACATCCGCATAGCTGATTAGGGTTAATTATGAAATTCATTCCTGTACAGGAAAAAATGAACATAAAAAAGGCAGGCAATATCATTGCCTGCCTGAGAAGTCGATTAAAATACTTGTTCAATTTCAGTTACGCCGGGAACTTCAGTTGTCAAAGCTCTTTCAATACCCGCTTTTAATGTAATTGCGGAGCTTGGGCAGTTACCGCATGCACCCATGAGGCGAAGCAGGACGATACCTTGATCATCAACATCGATCAATTCGACGTCTCCACCATCGCGTAATAAATATGGACGTAATTTATTTAATACTTCTTGAACTTGTTCATGCATGATTTGTCTTCCCCTTTCATAATAAGGACTATATAAACACAGTAGATAAATACTTATTCCATCATGTTTTATGCACAGATTACCTAACTACATAATACCCCTTATATTATTAAATGTAAAATAAAATTAACTAATCATATAATGAATTTCATAATTGCCAAAATCAGCAACAACGATATGGATGTGGCACTAAACCGGTATTATGAAATTCATTTATTGTTGTAGCAGAACAGTTCATTGTTTAGGAGGACTTGTTATGAAAACAAATGAAGTAAAGATTAGCGTATATGGTGCTAATGAAATTTGTGCAAGTTGTGTTGGAGCACCGGGATCACTAGATACATATGAATGGTTGCAAGCAGCGATCGGGAGAAAATATGTTCATGAAATGATCACATATGAATATATTGATATTGAACAGGTTCAGTCCGTTGAAGAACATCAAGCATTTATTGAGCGTATCTTGGCAGAAGATTTATTCTATCCTGTCGTACTTGTAAATGATGAATTGGTCGCAGAAGGTGTCCCACGATTAAAGACGATTTATCAAGCATTGGATAAAAACGGTGTCAAACGGCAATCGTAATGGATAATGGCTGATCGATTCATAAGTTAAATGTTTGAAAATAGCTCGTATAGTTTGTATAATATGAGGGGAGTACTTAAATGAATGCTACACTGATAAGGAGGGGCATAAAATGATGATTACGATCACTGACGATGCACGTCGTCAAATTAAAGAGATGATGGAAGAAGAGTCAGAAAATGCTCGCTTACGTTTTGGAGTAAAGGGCGGCGGATGTAGTGGACTATCCTATTCATTAGGATTTGATTATGAAATTAATAAAGAGTTGGATGAAATTGACGAGATAAATGATATTCCTGTTGTGATGTTTAATCAAGATATTCCAATCCTTGAAAATACAGTGATTGACTTTAAACAAAACATGATGGGTGGAGGATTTAGCATTGATAATCCAAATGCGATGATCTCTTGTGGATGTGGATCCTCGTTTAGAGCGAAGGAACGTGAGGGTACACCTGGCGATTGTTAAGTTGATCAAAAAGCTAGAATGCATGATGGCGTTCTAGTTTTTTTCTTGTATATAAATGAAGTGTGATAGCGTGTGGAAGAGGGGTGGATTCATGAGTCGTACATGTAATCATGGTGAGCAAATGGATATGAGGCAAGTATGCATTGCAAAAGTGCCGATTTTTAATCACTTAGAGCGGGAAGAAATGCGAGCGATATTAAAAATGACCCATAAGCTTATGTTTCAAAAAGGGGAAATCATCTACCATGAAGGTGATCCATTGGAATCTTTATATATTGTCCATGTTGGACGCGTAAAGATTTATCAATTATATGAGACAGGGAAAGAACAATTGTTGCGTATTTTAGAATCAGGAGAATTTATGGGTGAATTGGCCCTCTTTACAAAAAAAGAATTGGATGGCTATGCAGAAGCTTTGGAAAAAACCGAGATTTGTGCGATTCATCGGGATGATCTGAAAGAGTTGATGCAAACACACCCAGCTATTTCTATGAAAATTTTAAAGGAATTTAGTATGCGCTTAGAAGAAACAGAGCAATTGGTTGGTCAATTAAGCCACCGGGATGTTGAAGCACGTACTGCCAATTATTTAGTTAAATTAGCGAAACAAAAAAATAGCCTCGACATTATATTACCGATGAGTAAAGGGGATTTAGCTTCCCATTTAGGAACAACCCAAGAAACCATCAGTAGAAGATTATCGAGCTTTCAAACGAATAACTGGATTGAACAGCAAGGTCATCGGCGTATAATGATCTTAGACTTAGATGCCTTGGAAAGTGTGACTGCCTATAAATAAAGCGACAAATCGAAAAGATGATTTGTCGCTTTATTTGTATGGGACTGTTTGTTTCTATTCAAACATACTTGTGGAATGTTTTGGCTGTCTACGAGCTTCTGGATCCATATATTGCATGGCATTATTGATTGCGGTTGGTCCATCGCCAAATCCTGTTGCAATTAATTTTACTTTCCCAGGATATGTATTGATATCTCCAGCAGCATAAATGCCCGGAATATTGGTTTCCATTTTCGAGTTTACGACAATACTATTCCGATCATATTCTAAGCCCCAGTCTTTAATCGGTCCTAATTTTGAAATGAATCCATAATTACAAAGGACAGAATCGACTTCCATTTCGATTTCTTTTTCTCCGCGAGCTTCTTTTAAGAAAACACGTTTAATTCGGTCGTCACCTTCAATATGGGAAGGGATGTAAGGGGTAATGACATCAACATTAGATGCCTTTAACTTTTCAATGCTATGTTCATGAGCTCTGAATTCATCACGACGATGTACGAGTGTTACTTGTTTTGCAATTGGTTCAAGCATCAGTGCCCAATCAACTGCAGAATCTCCTCCACCTAATAATAAAACATTCTCATCTTTATAACGTTGCATATCTTTGACATGATAATGTAAATTAATATTCTCGAAGGGCTCGCATCCTTCTACATTCAATTTACGTGGTTGAAAGGCACCATTGCCCGCTGTAATAATAATCGTTTTCGAATAATGAACATCATGATTTGTTGACGTTAATTTAAACGTATGATCCTCTAAACGCTCTACTTTCTCGATTGATTGTTCTAGAATGATCGTTGGATCAAATGTTTTGACTTGTTCTTCTAAGTTATCAACGAGCTCCTGGGCACGTACATTTGGTAATCCAGCAACATCATAAATGTGTTTTTCAGGATATAAAGCTGTTAATTGTCCACCGACATGTGGCAAACTTTCGATTAATTTGACACTTGCTTGACGCATTCCACCGTAAAATGCGGTAAATAAACCGGCTGGACCCGCACCGAGGATCGTAATATCGTATATTTTTTCAGTCATGGAACTCCTCCATTTATATAAATAAGATCATTTTAATGTCACATACTCTATCGTACCATATATAACCCACTTTTATCTAATAACTGAAATATAGGAAAGCCATTAGGTAGCGCTTTGATAGACTATATAAAACAATCCAAGTTTAAGGTTGAAAATATTATCAAAAAGGGCTACTATTGTATTGGTGCATATTACGGAATGGTGACAATTACATAAGCAAGTGTAATATAAATTATCTAACTGAATGAATTTCATAATTGCCAAAATCAGCAATGCCGAAACAACATATAGTTAAGGATGGTTCACCGAAACTATATGTTGTTTCGGTGTTGCACTAAACCGGTATTATGAAATTCATTAAACTACGTGAATAATGTCACATATAAAGAAGAGTAATATCTACTTGAAATTATATAAAATATACAGATGGAAGTGATCAAGGAAATGAAGAAACCAAGAATAGTAGTTTTAGGTGCTGGTTATGGTGGTTTGATGTCAACGGTTCAATTACAGAAGTCATTAGGTACTAACCAAGCTAAAATTACTCTCGTAAATAAGAATGATTACCATTATCAATCAACATGGTTACATGAAGCAGCTGCTGGAACGTTGCATCATGATCGGACTCGAATTGATATAAAAGATGTTGTTAATATGAGTAAAGTTAATTTTATTCAAGACACAGTCGTTTCGATTGCACCTGAACAAAAAAAGGTCATTATGGAAAATGAAGAATTAGAATATGATGTTTTAGTCATTGGACTTGGCTTTGAAGCCGCAACATTTGGCATTCCTGGACTAGAAGAGCATGCCTTTAAGATTGGTGATATTAATAGTTCACGTGTCATTCGGGAACATATTGAATATAATTTTGCCATGTATAATCTTGAAGAAGATAAAAAACAAGCGAGAATTAACTTAGTAGTTGGTGGTGCAGGCTTTACAGGTATGGAATTTGTAGGAGAATTAGCGAATCGAGTTCCAGAACTGTGTGAAGAGTATGATATCGATCCAGCTGTCGTTCGAATTATTACAGTCGAAGGGGCTCCAACAGTAATGCCTGGATTTGACCCTCAACTAGTCGAATACGCAATGAATTCACTAGAAGCACGTGGTGTGGAAGTGATTACAAGTGCAATGTTGAAAGAGTGTAAAGCAGACGGTATTATTTATGAAAAAGATGGAGAACAAATTGAATTACCAACACTTACAACAGTTTGGGCTGCAGGAGTTAAAGCAAACTCAATTGTTGAAGCATCGGGTTTTGAAACAAATCGTGGGAAAGTTGAAGTTCGTGGTGATATGAGAACACCTGATTATGATGATGTCTTTGTTGTTGGAGATTGTGCGCTCATCATGAATCCTGAAGCGGGAAGACCTTATCCACCTACAGCTCAGATGGCACTCCAAATGGCTGATGTTGTTGCACATAATGTGAAAGCAATGATCGAAGGAAGTACTGAATTAGAAACGATTGAACCGAAGATGTTAGGTACGGTTGCTTCCTTAGGAAATACAGATGCGATTGGTACGATTATGAACGACCGTAAGATTTATGGTTGGACTGCTACGGTCATGAAAAAGGTAATCGATAATCGCTACCTACTAAAATTAGGTGGCATTGGTTTATTACTGAAAAAAGGAAAGTTCAATCCATTTTATTAAAAAAAGATTGATGTAATCATGATGAAGCAAAGACAGTCGGAAGTCTTTGCTTTTTTTATGATCTGATATAAAATAGAGTCTATGTGAATTATGCATATACGTAAGGGAGGCTGCTATATTGACAGAAGTTATCCAAATCATTGTTTCCATCCTATTATTTTTTATCATGTTTTTTGGGATCTCTTTTATCTTAAATATGTTACTTAGAAGAACTTGGTTTATGTCGCTCATTTATCCGCTCATCGTTATTGTGATTGTGGATAATATGTCGACATTAGAATATGTCAAAAACCCTGGCTATGCATTTCCTGAGGCCTTCAGACAAATTATCCGCATTACTCCTGTTGACATTATAATATTAGGAGCAGGGTTCGCTGGAACGATTGTATCAGCTATTGTGATTAAGATGTTGCGTAGAAATGGCTACCAAATGTTTTAATGAATTGAATAAAATCCCACTTCATTGGACATGATGACATTCATAGAGGTGTTATGAATGCGAAAAGGCAATATTTTCCGAAGAAGTGGGATGTTTTTATTGTTTATAGGTGCTGTCCTAACAACCCTTACATCCATCTCAAATCTGAGCCTGACGGATATCCAATCCTGGCTTTATGATGATGTTCATGTGGTTGCGGCAGAATCTCATGATCTGTTGAATCATGGAGTGATGAACGAGTCTATGATAAGTATGTTAATTGAAGAAAAATATATGTCACATAGTCTGCACAAAACCAAACAGACCCTCGAGGAAAAAATGAATATGGAGCAATATCCGAAGACTACAGTAATCGCAACAGGCTATACGGCAGGGATTGAATCCACTGGAAAAACAGCGGATCATCCAGAGTATGGGATTACGTATTCGGGTGTCGAAGTAAAACGAGATTTATATTCTACAATTGCGGCAGATTTAACTGTATTTCCAATTGGAACCGTGATGTATATACCCGATTATGGGTATGGTGTTGTGGCTGATAAAGGTGCCGCGATCAATGGAAATAAAATTGATCTATATTATGAAACCGTTGAAGATGTCTATGCGGAATGGGGAAAGCAAGAAGTTGAGGTATTTGTAATTGAGTTGGGTAATGGTGAGTTAACAGAAGCTCAACTGGTTGATTTGAATGAAGATGAAACATTACAAGTATTTCGAGAGCAAATGATTAGTGGAGAATAAAAAAGGGTCTACCATTTTGGATGCAGTATCTCAACATCTTTATGGTAGACCGTTTTATCTTCTAATCAGAAAATATATATGCGGTTATTTTATCGCTGCATCTAAAGCAATTTCCATCATTTCATTAAACGTCGTTTCGCGTTCATCTGCAGTCGTTTCCTCACCCGTAATAATGTGATCAGAAACAGTTAGAATCGAAAGCGCTTGACGCCCATACTTAGCAGCTAATGTATAGAGGGCAGAAGTTTCCATTTCAACGGCTAATACGCGATATTGTGCTAATAAAGCATTCACTTCTTCTGCGTTATCACGATAGAAAGAATCACTTGTAAACACATTCCCAACACGCAGATCAATACCTTTTTCCATCCCACTATCATAAGCGTTTTTTAATAGGGTAAAGTCAGCAATTGGGGCATAATCGATTCCGTTAAACACCATGCGGTTTTGTTGGGAATCAGAAGTTGCACCTTGTGCTAAAATAACATCGCGCACTTTCACATCTTTTTGAAGGGCACCACAGCTGCCAACACGTATTAACTTACTAACGTCATAGCTTTTGATCAGTTCATTCACATAGATTGAAATGGACGGAGCACCCATTCCTGTACCTTGCACAGATATACGTTCCCCTTGATAAGTTCCAGTAAAACCATACATGCCACGGATTTCATTATACTGGATCACCTCATCTAAAAATGTCTCGGCAATATATTTTGCCCGTAGTGGATCCCCGGGTAATAAAATTTTGTCGGCAATTTCGCCCTTTTTTGCACCAATATGTACACTCATTTTTATTCCTCCTCTTAACATTTCAAATCGATTATTCTTTATGATACACCTGAATCTTCCAAAATTACCCTATCATATAGGGTTGATAATAACAAGAATCTGTTGAACAATATTTTGAATAGGCTTTTCTATTTCATTATAGATGAAAATTGTATATAATATAAGTGATGTACTATGAATGATTTTGTTACGAGCCTAACGTAAGAATAATTAAATTGTACATAAATTGAGAGGATGGATATTTTATGAAAAAACAAACATTTACAATTACTGCTGACACTGGAGTACATGCACGTCCAGCTACTTTATTAGTAAATACGGCAGGACAGTTTGAGTCAGAAGTTGAACTTATTTATAATGGAAAGACAGTTAATTTAAAATCAATCATGGGTGTGATGTCACTCGGTATTCCTAAAGGTGCTGAAATTGAAATTAATGTATCAGGTAGTGACGAGGACAATGCACTAAAAGGTATCCAAGAAGTTATTACTGAACATTTAGGTGAATAAAAGAAGAGCTAGAGTGAGAACGATCCTCTAGCTTTTTTTAATTTTTATGTCGGCATAAGTTGGTTCGAGAGAGGATCTATGTGTGTTCCCGCTCATAAATTTTATTATAAAAATCCTTCTCAAGACTTGCTAGTTTTTCTAAAGCTTTTTGATTATAAGAACTATCCTCAGTTTGTAAGACTGATTTCAACTGCTCAACAGCAGTTTTTAATGATGCGATATAGGGTGGGACTTCACCATCATATAAACGAATGGTCCGTTTACGTGCATTCATTTTCTCGCGATGTGCGAGTGCTTTACGTTCATGGAAAGCAACCCCGTCAACAGCACCAGGATTATGGAGATCACCTTGTGTTGGGTGTTTAAGTATTGCAAGCACTTGGACAAGCGTGAAATTACCACGTTCTTCGATAACTTCACCAACATACTCTCCTGAGTTATATTTTGCCTGAACGATATCTCCAACATTTATTTCATTCATATGTATCAGCTCCTAGTTATTATTGTGCCAAAGTTATAACAGTTTAGCGAACAATTGCTATGAACTGTTTCGTATCCTGTTATTTTTTGTTATACTACTGCGAAGAAGGAAGTGAAGAATGATGATGGAATTTCTATATTTCCCGAAAGATAAATCAGAATATGTTCCTGCATTTATTACGTTGGTTATCTTTATGATTGGCGCCGTAGCTGCCATGTACTTTATATATAAAAAATCAAAAAAAGATGAAGCCTATTATGATGAAAAATATAAAGATAAAGATTTTACAAATGACAATCAAAAGAAAAGTGATGATCAGTGAGCAATGGTTAAAATTCATGAACATGGTAGATACTAGGTACAAAATGATCCTTCTTGCGAGTAGCCTATAAGGACTTGTTCATTCAGGATCAAGTATGTAGTAAGGGAAGTTTCTATCATGCGCTTATCCATTGTGGTTTTATTGTCCTTGTTGGCAGCTTGCAATACAAGCCATCAAACAGCACGCGAAATAGACATGTATAATGTGTCGGGTGATCTGGTTGGGACTGCCGTGTACACGGAGCAACCAGAAGGTGTTCAACTAAAAATTAAAGTAGAAGGATTATCGCCTGGATTCCATGGGGTTCATATCCATGAATATGCTAAATGTGAAGGACCGGATTTTAAAAGTGCGGGAAATCATCTGAATCCAGAGGGGAAAGAGCATGGATTAATGCATCCTGAAGGAGCACATTTAGGCGATTTACAAAATGTAGAGGCAGATTCGGCGGGGCTGGTAGATGTGGAGCTAACCGCTGCAGATGCGAC
>DATGSG010000091.1:0-5225 GCA_035302925.1 Virgibacillus sp.
TTGATGCGCATGAATGCAGCACCTTCTTCGCCATAACTAACACCAGGACTTAAGCCAACTTTTGCTTGGTCAATCATAAAACGATTCAATGTTTTCGCATCCATATGTAATTGACTACAATCGATCCAAAGGAGGTAGGTACCTTCTGAATGGATGACGCTTAGCATCGGAGCATGTTGTTCAAACATGTGGACAACATAGTCACGATGTTCTTCTAGTATTTCAATTAATTGTTGAAACCATGACTCACCATCTTGGTAAGCAGTTTGCAAAGCAATACTACCTATCGTGTTCAAGGCGCTTAGTCCTTGTAATTTTAAATAGGTATTGATTTGATCACGGTGCTTTTTATTCGATGTTACAATATATGATGCTTGGAGTCCGGCTATATTAAATGTTTTAGTAGGTGACATAAATGTCAGGGTTTGTTCACTCACTTCAGTCGATAAAGAAGCGATCGGAATATGCTGATAGTCGGAAAAGATAAGATCTGCATGGATTTCATCCGATAGAATCAGCACATCATATGTCACGCATAATTCAGCGATTTTATGTAATTCTTCCTTTGTCCAGACACGCCCAACGGGATTGTGTGGAGAACATAAAATAAAGGCCTTTACGCCTGTTTTCATTTTTTCTTCCAGGTCGGTAAAATCAATCTGGTAATAATTATCTTTTAGAACGAGTGGATTTCTGACGATTTCCCGATCATGATCCTGAATCATTTCATAAAAGGGGGTGTACACGGGTGTCTGAATGAGTATTTTATCTTTAGGGTCTGTAAAGGCCTGTATGGCAATGTACAAACTTGTCACAACACTTGGGCTAAAGGATAACCAGTTCGGATTAATTTGCCAGTGATGCCTTGTTTGCAACCATTGCACAATGGAGGACTTTAATGGATGCTCCATATTCGAATATCCGAAAATCCCGTGTTTCGCCGCATCGATTAAAGCATCACTTACTTGTTGTGGGGCCTTAAAATCCATGTCAGCAATCCACATCGGTAAAAGATCATCCGATTGAAACATGGGTTGTAACATATCCCATTTTACTGAAGCTGTATTCTTGCGATTGAATCGTGTGTTAAAATCACCCATTACTACTCCTCCTCATAATTTAGTACTCTATCATTAGTATAGACTTCCGTTCGTAAATGTACATTTGTTTAACTTCCTGTATAGGGGACGTGTTTTCGAGCCCTTTATATGTGTTCGTGATAAAAACATAAGTATATTTGATAATAAAAAAAAGCAAAGCGTTTTTTACGCTTTGCTTACAGGGGGAATACGAGAAAGTCTTACAGTATTAAGTATACCCCGTTTCCCACTTGTTAAACCTATTTATTATATTTTTATAATCTTTCTTCTAATGCTTTCTTTTCTTCTTCATATCCTTCCTTACCTAATAGGGCAAACATATTGCGTTTATAAGCTTCAACACCTGGCTGATCAAATGGATTCACGCCAAGCACATACCCACTAATCGCACAAGCCTTTTCAAAAAAGTAAATGAGATATCCGAACGTGTACGCATCCAGTTTTGGTAGTTCAAGTATTAAATTGGGGACGTTCCCATCATTATGAGCTAGGATCGTGCCTTGAAATGCTTTATCATTGATCTCATGAATGGTTTTATCAGCTAAGTAATTTAAACCATCCGCATTATTATCTTCTGCTGTTAAGGTAATATCATGTTTAGATTCATTGACATGTAAAACCGTTTGGAATAGGTCTCTTCGACCTTCTTGGATGAATTGACCAATTGAATGAAGGTCTGTCGTAAAGTTAGCGGATGCCGGAAATAGACCCTTTTGATCCTTTCCTTCACTTTCTCCGAAAAGTTGTTTCCACCATTCACCAAAATATTGTAAGTGTGGTTCATAATTTACTAAAATTTCGATTGATTTCCCTTTATTGTATAAAATATTTCGTACCGCAGCATATTGGTATGCTGGATTATCTTTTAATTTCGGCTCTGTTAGATCCTTCATAGCTGCTTGAGCGCCTTGCATCATCTCATCGATTGAAATACCGCTCACTGCAATCGGGAGTAAACCAACAGCTGTGAGGATCGAATAACGGCCACCTACGTCATCAGGAATGATAAAGCTTTCATATCCTTCTTGTTCCGCTACTGTTTTTAAAGCCCCTTTACTTTTATCGGTCGTTGCATAAATTCTTTCACGGGCTTCTTCTCGTCCATATTTGTCTTCAAGGAATTTCTTGAAAAGTCGGAAGGCAATCGCGGGCTCAGTCGTTGTTCCGCTTTTAGAAATAATGTTTATGGAAACATCTTTATTTTCCAGAACATCAAATAATTCATTCATGTATGTCGAACTCATGTGATGGCCAACAAAAATTACTTGGGGAGCTTGTCGTTGTTCTTTCGTTAATATATTTTGAAAAGAATGGGTAAGGGCTTCAATAGCTGCACGTGCACCAAGATAAGAACCACCAATTCCAATGACAAGTAATACGTCTGAATCTTGTCTAATCTTTTCAGCGCTTGCTTTGATTCGAGCAAATTCCTCTTGATCATAATTACCTGGCAAGTCGATCCAACCGAGGTAGTCACTACCTGGCCCTGTTTTATTATGTAAAACATAATGGGCTAATTCAACGGTGTCTGCTACGTTGTCGATTTCCTCTTGATGAAAAAAATCAAAGGCTTTCTCATATGTAAATTTGATATGGGTCATTTTGAATCCTCCTAAATTAAATTATAAGGCAATATAACTTTATCGAACAAAGGTTTGCAAATCAATTGATATGGGTAGAAATGTAAAAAAAGATTCATAATAGAAAAAAAAGAGGCTATCTCAACCAACATTGACTAATGTTTAGACAATTGTTACGTGAGAAAGCCTCTAATTTCAAGCAATGGTTATTATTTTTTCGCTTTAGAATGTTCAAGCCATTCTTCAAGTTTCCCTTTTAGCGAGTTAAATCCAGCTGAACCGTCACCTTGTTGCTGTGTTGATTGCTGTCTTGGTGCTTGTGTTTGTTTCTTTGGTGCTTCTTCTGTTGCACGAATCGATAATGAGACTTTATTGTTCTTTTCATCGACATTTAATACCTTAACCTTCACTTCTTGTCCAACTGTTAGATGTTCATTTATATCTTTTACAAATCCGTGTGTTACTTCGGAAATATGAACTAAACCTTGGATTTCACTATTTAGAGCAACGAAAGCGCCGTATGGCTGTATGCCTGTTACCTTTCCTTCAATTACTTGCCCTACTTCAATTTTACTTGTCATGCTGAACACTCCTATACCTATATTCACTTATTTCACACAAGTAAATATTATAGCATGAATCTATGGATTATTCAACTAAGCGGGCTAGAAATAATTTTCCGATCAATCTGCTTCATTATTCATATAGATTTTCTTCAAGGGTCTGTTTCATACTTTCATAGACACCATCCCAAATCTTTGTATCCTGACTGAATTGGTTTCCGATCAATTTTATGAATTCTTTGAACTTTTCCTCATAATCCTCGTCATCCTTAGCCGGAACATTATCTTTATGCTGATCGACAAATGCCTTAGTGCGTGGTGCTACAGGTCCCCATTTCGTGAATTCATGCCCTTGGTCATCAATAAATATAAAAATAGGAATGGTCCGATTGCCATTTGTGAGGTATTGATCCATGAGTGCAGGATTCTCATCACGTGGGAGAAAGCGAACTTCCATATTTGTCTGTTCAGCTAAACGGAGTAGGATGGGGATATTTAACATACAATGCCCACACCAAACTTCAGCTAAAACAACAACACGTAATTTTTTATCCTTTACGGCCTGGAAAAACTTCTCGTCTTGTGGCAATTCGTACTCGTTGTAAATATGTGTGTGATGATCTTTATGATGATCCATCGTAGCTACATATGAAGCTGGTTCGAGGCCTTTATCAAATTCTTCATTTAAATTCATCGTTTATATTCTCCTTTTATGATGATTATAAAGTAAGTTTACACAATATCACGTTTTCCGTAAACTTAATTGTTTCTAGAAATACAGGCCAAAAGACCTTCATAGCAGAAAGTTTATTATGAGTATAGACCTAGTTTGATCGCTGATTCAACATTTAGTGTCTGCATATACGCAATGAGTTTAATGTATGCGCTAAACATAGGTTAATTGATTCATTTTTATTTCTTTTTTAGAGGAAACATTTATCCTTTTTTTATTTGCCAAGGAGATTATTGCTTATATCGTTGTTATTGTTCGTTATCTAGAAGAAATAAGTAGATTCGAAGAAAGAGTGTTGTGTAGAAAAGGATAGTACTAATCTCTCATTTATAAGAGTGCCAATATATTCGACAACGATTGACAACTTTTATACTAGATTTCAATTAGAGTGAAGGGAACAACATGGCAAGGGACAGAAACAATTCTTAGTGGAGGGGGCGAGAGGTTTACTTTGTAGTTCATCTTTTACCGGACCAATGAAATGTCAATTAAACAGGAAAACCTAGCAAAAAACGAGCACTATTTTTATGAATGAAAGGGGAAGCTGTATGTATAAAAAAACATCTGAACCAGCTAAATTATTTAGTATCGTTGCCTCCTTACTCATGATTTTTTCATTGCTAACACCTGGGATTGCTAGAGCTGAATCCAAAGAAAACTTGCATGAATCTGTGCATGATTCGAAAACGATTGCGACAGCAAAACTAAGTGATCGTCTACAAGATGAATTTAAAACGGATGACAAAGTAACATTCTTAGTCAAATTTACTGAAAAAGCAGATACAGAAAAAGCTGCTAAAAAGGCGAAAGAGGCTGGAGAAAACAAAAGTTTATCGGCACAAAAGCTCAAGTTGACCCAGCGATCTGCCGTTGTATCTGAACTTAAATCAACATCATTAGTATCACAAGAAAATGTAGTAGAACTATTGGAAGCAGAATTGAAATCAGGAAATGTAGAGGATTTCAATCCGTACTTCATCGTCAATGGGATTTCAGTAACAGCTAATAAAGAAGTTGCTGAGAAAATTGCCTCATTTGATGAAGTAGAGAAAATTTTACCAAACGAGACTCGTCAATTAAATAACACATTTGTTGAGGAGGCAGAAGTACCTGATACTAAACAGGATGATATTGAATGGAACGTTGACCGTGTAAATGCTCCGCAAGCATGGTCGATGGGGATCGACGGATCTGGAACGGTCGTGGCAAGTTTAGATACGGGAGTGAATTGGGAGCATCCCGGATTGAT
>DATGSG010000092.1:0-14268 GCA_035302925.1 Virgibacillus sp.
TACTCATTCCTCTCTTAAGTGCTAATATAATTTATCATGTATGGACTTTTTCGTCAATCGATTACCATAACAATTGCAAATGAGTATCAATTTAGTTCAATTACCCCTTTACATTTACCGCAACGAAGTTTATCTGTATTGACTCTCCTTATTCTTTTATATTCACTTTTACATTCCATGCATACATAGCTGTAGTTATACTTTTTTTGATTCGATGGTAATGGTTTGCAAAAACGTGGTGAGCCTGTGGCTGTTAACAGCTCCTTAAACTCTTTATCCCCATGCTTATATCCTCTTCCTTCTATATGTAAATGATAATGACAGAGTTCATGTTTAATAATCCCAATAAACTCTTCCTCTAATTCAACCATATATTTCGGATTTATCTCAATCACCTTTTTCATCGGTATGTATCGACCACCTGTAGTCCTTAATCGGTAATTAAACTTCGCTTCATGCTTGAATGGTTTATCAAAGTAACGCAATGATAATTCATTTACTAAATTAAATAAGTCTTTATTCGTTAATAATTTCATCAAAACCTTCCTTATCAATGAATTTTCTCTTATTCTAACATACTACTGACGACAGCGTGTACCTCTATATCGTTATGTGATGGAGTCAAGTATGACTTGGTACTCATTTACCATTCTTAAAAAGTTTATATTCTAATCATTGACGGGTTCGTTCATTAAATTCTTATCTCACACAGTGACATCCTCGTGAATTTTGATAGAGGCATTCGTCCGTATCTTAGCTTATGGGCAGTTTATTCTAACTATTGGCATATAGTTATTTATAATTATTACAAATAGATATTGATTTTAATTAATTTTGTATTATAATTAGACATGAAAGCTTATCTACTTAATATAGAAGGAGTGTTTGACTAATGGATGAAAAAAAGAAAAAACTAACGACAGCCGCTGGTGCACCAGTTGCTGACAATCAGGACTCAATGTCAGCAGGACCTAGAGGACCATTACTTTTACAAGATATTTGGTTATTAGAAAAACTTGCTCACTTTGATAGAGAAGTTATTCCTGAGCGTCGTATGCATGCTAAGGGCTCAGGTGCATTCGGCACCTTTACGGTAACAAATGATATAACAAAGTATACGAAAGCAAAAGTGTTCTCAGAAGTTGGTAAAAAGACGGATATGTTTGTTCGTCACTCAACAGTTGCGGGTGAACGTGGTGCCGCTGATGCTGAACGTGATATCCGGGGATTCTCCATGCGATTCTATACGGAAGAAGGAAACTGGGATCTTGTTGGAAATAATACACCTGTATTCTTCTTTAGGGATCCATTGAAGTTTCCAGACTTAAACCATGCTGTTAAACGTGATCCACGCACTAATATGAGAAGCCCACAAAATAATTGGGACTTCTGGTCGTCATTACCCGAAGCACTCCATCAAGTAACCATTACAATGAGTGATCGCGGTATTCCGAAGAGCTTTAGACATATGCATGGTTTTGGGAGCCATACATTCAGTATGATTAACGACAAAAACGAACGTACATGGGTGAAATTCCACTTAACAACTCAACAAGGAATCGAAAATATAACGGACCAAGAAGCCGAAGAAATTGTCGGACGTGACCGTGAGTCAAATCAAAGAGATTTATTTGAAGCTATTGAAAATGGCAACTTCCCGAAATGGACCATGTCGATCCAAGTCATGACAGAGGAACAAGCAAATGAAATGCCCTATAATCCTTTTGATTTAACAAAGGTATGGTCGAAAAAAGATTTTCCTCTTATCGAAGTTGGGGAATACGAATTAAATAGAAATCCGGATAACTACTTTTCAGACGTCGAGCAAGCTGCCTTCACCCCTGCTAACGTAGTTCCGGGAATTAGTTTTTCTCCTGATCGAATGTTACAGGGAAGATTATTTTCATACGGAGATGCGCAGCGCTATCGTTTAGGCGTCAATCATCACCAAATCCCAGTTAACCAACCACGTTGTCCTGTTCACTCGTTTCATAGAGATGGGCAAATGAGAACAGATGGGAACTTAGGTGGGACACTTCATTACGAACCGAACAGTTACGGTGAGTGGGAAGATCAACCTGATCATTCGGAACCAGCTTTAGCATTATACGGTGGAGCAGATCGTTGGGACTTTAGAGAAGATGATGATGATTATTATTCACAGCCAGGTGCTTTATTTAACCTCATGGATGATGAGCAAAAGCAGGTCTTATTCGAAAATACAGCAAGAAATATGGACGGTGCAACAGAAGAAGTGCAATTAAGACATATTGGAAACTGTTACAAGGCAGATCCAGCTTATGGTGAAGGTGTTGCAAAAGCAGCCGGATTGTCTGTTCCTGAACATGTAAAATAACACATGCATTCAGTTACTAAATCATGATCTCATTAAAAGACTCCCGTTATCTTAAATAGATAACGGGAGTCTTTTATGTTAATTATTTATTTTCGATCATTGATAAAGCGACACGTCCCCTATCTGTATCAATGTCTTCTACCCAGACCGTTACCACATCTCCTACTGATGCAATATCCATCGGGTGTTTAACAAATCGATTGGCCATTTTAGATATATGAACAAGTCCATCTTGCTCAACACCAATATCTACAAAAACGCCAAAGTCGACAACATTTCGAACCGTCCCCTGCATTTCCATGCCAGGCTTAATATCCTTTAAGGATAAAATGTTTTGTTGTAATAACGGTTGCGGAAAATCATCGCGCGGATCACGTTCTGGTTTACTGAGTGCCTCCATAATGTCGAGTAAGGTTAATGCACCAATCCCTAACTTCTCCGCCGTCTCATCTTTGTTTACCGTTTTTAATTTCTCTTGTAATTCATCAGAACCGATATCGTCAAGCTTACACTCAATCATTTCAAGTAGCTTTTCAGTATGTTTATAACTTTCGGGGTGGATCGGCGTTCGGTCTAGTGGATGTTCACCATCTTGTATTCGCAAAAAACCAACACCTTGTTCATACGTTTTGGGTCCCAACCTCGGTATCTTCTTCAATTGTTTCCGGCTTGTAAATTTACCTACTTCATTCCTTTGTTTAACAATATTATTCGCTACTGTTTTACTAAGCCCTGCAACATGTTCTAATAATGACGTTGAAGCTGTATTTACATTCACACCTACTTGGTTAACAGCTGTTTCTACAACAAAGGACAGTGAATCCGTGAGTGATTTTTGTCCGACATCATGCTGATACTGCCCAACCCCAATTGATTTTGGGTCAATCTTCACAAGCTCAGCTAAAGGATCTTGAACACGTCGAGCAATCGAAGCAGCACTACGCTCTTCTACTTCCAAATCGGGAAATTCTTCGCGTGCCAGTGCAGAAGCAGAGTAAACACTCGCACCCGCTTCATTTACGATGATATATGGGATGTTCAATTCATTATTTGTGATTACATTAGCAATGAAATGCTCCGTTTCTCTCGATGCTGTACCATTACCAATCGCTATCAATTCAACATCGTACTTCGTAATAAACTCCATCACAATCCTTTCCGCCCCGACAATATCATTTCTCGGTGCAGTAGGAAACATAACCTGTACAGCGTGTACCTTCCCCGTTTCATCTACAACTGCTAGTTTACAGCCTGTTCGAAATGCCGGATCAACACCAAGCACTGTTCTTCCTTTTAACGGTGGTTGTAGCAACAGATTCTTCAAGTTTTCAGAGAATATATCAATTGCCTGTATTTCCGCTGTTTCTGTTAATTGATTGCGGATTTCTCGCTCAATTGAGGGTTGAATGAGTCGTTTATAACTATCTTCTAATGCTGTTTGCAGTATTTCACTACAGGTTTCATCTGCGCTAGCACTCGTTTTGATAATCTGCTTCTGTAAAAACGCGAGAATTCGCTCAGATGGTGGTTCAATTGCCACCCTTAAAACATCTTCCTTCTCTCCACGGTTTAATGCTAATATCCGATGCGAAACAAGAGAACGGACTGCTTCATTATATTCATAGTACATCTTATAAACATTCTTCTCATCTTTATCTTCATTTTTTACGGATGCATGTATCGTTCCGCGCATAAATGTCTCTTTGCGAATATATTCTCGATATTCAGGATCATCTGAGATCCACTCCGCAATAATATCATTCACACCGTCTAGGACATCCTCTTTCGTATGCAACTCCAGCTCTTCTGAAAGATAATTCGCAACTTCATGATCAACATCAAATATTGCTTGACTCCAAATTTGTTGAGCCAGAGGTTCTAGCCCTTTCTCTTTGGCAATCGTTGCTCTTGTCCGACGCTTCTGTCTGTAAGGTCGATATAAATCATCTATACGTTGCAGTTGTGTTGCTGCGTTAATCTCACGAGTTAATTCTTCTGTTAATTTTCCTTGTTCATCGATTAAACGAATCACTTCTTCTTTTCTTTCCGCTAAGTTAACGGCATATGTCCACTTATCTTGGATTAATTTAATTTGCACCTCATCTAATCCACCTGTTGCCTCTTTTCGATACCTAGCAATAAATGGCACCGTATTCCCTTCATTCAATAATACAATCACTTCATTAACGATTTTTGTATTTACATTTGCTTCTTTAGCTACCCAATGGGTAAGTTCTTGCTCTAATTGTGTTGACACAATTGTTCCTCCTTCATGTACGCGTTCATATTACCAAATAACAAACTCTTTTATCAAGCGATTGTAACAAGCTATGGACTTCATCGGGTCGTAACCAGGATAGTCATCTATTTATAATCGTTGCTTTATAAATGCCCAGTTGATACACCTTTTCTGTCTCTCTTTTTACTTGAGCTATGGAAAAGGTCCAAGGCATTAAAAAAAGACCAACGCTTCACCGTTAGTCAGCATTCATTCTATATAACGCATAGCGATTAATGTCGTATCATCAGATCTTGCCTCTTTATTAATCGTTGTGAAGTTTCGAATCATCTCCTGTACATTTTGATTCAAAAAATACTTCTGTGAAAGATCAACATCTGCAATTCCATCGGAAAACATAATAAAAACCATGCCAGGCTCCAACATACCTTCCATCTGCCGAAAATCTCTTCTGTAACCTGCAAGGTAGCCACGATGTGGGATGTTACGATTTTTAACATGATCTGGTGTCATGGTCACCAGCCCTATGTTACCGATCGATGAGTACGCAAATGTTTTATCCTGATAATCTAGACGTAATACACCAAGAACTACACCGCGACGCCCCACCAATTGTTCACTGCACAGGTGGGCGAGTTCCCGATCAGAAAGATCTGGATTGTTCTTAATCGTATCAATCACAATTTCCGATGATTCCTTCGCAAACTGACCACTTCCTAGACCATCAGCAATTGCGCATATAAACGTATCATCTGCCTCCTGATAAAAGTAACTATCACCGCTCGTAATATTTGTTCCCTTTGCCCGTTCATAAACGGCTACATTTACCTTTTCCCCTTGTTCCATCAATCAAATACCTCCGTGCTTTTGAGAGGAAGTGCCTCACGAAGCTTCCGTAGAGAACGACGTTGTAATCTTGATACGTGCATTTGTGAAATGCCTAACAATTCGCCTGTTTCTTTTTGGCTCATATTCTCATAAAATGTGCAGCGTAAAATTTGTTGCTCCCTCTCAGACAAGGTGGGCAATATCTTTTCAAGTATCATCCTCTGATCAACTGTTTCATAATCTGCTTCTTCGCTTCCAACAAGATCTAAAATAGAAACGGTACTTCCATCCGGACTGGACTCAACTTTTCGATCCACAGATAAGGCTCGATAACTCTGTCCCATCTCCATCGTTTCAAGTATAGCTTCCTCTGATACACCTAAGTGTTCAGCAATTTTATCAACTGTCGGTGATTCTTGATTAGCATTTGTCAATTCATCTACTGTCTTCTTTATCTTCGGTCCTAACTCCTTAATTCGTCGCGGCACATGGACACTCCATGTTTGGTCCCGAAGATATCGTTTAATCTCGCCAAGGATCGTTGGTATTGCAAAGGATTCAAATGACTTGCCAAAACTTGGATCATATCGTTTTACCGCAGCAAACAAGCCAATCATGCCAACTTGCACGAGATCCTCATGAATCATACTGTTTTTCGAATATTTCCTGGCAAGCGATTGCACTAAATTATTATATGTTTTGACCATTTCTTCTTGGATTTCATCATCTGTTGGATTTTCTTGCAAAAGTTCAATCCACTGATATACCTTATCCTTTTCCATTTTGTACACTTGAGATTTGGTCATCTAGACCCACCCCAGTCCCGGAAAGATACTTTGTCATCAACACGATTACACCATATTTATTATTAATCTCCACCTTATCCATCAGTGCTTCGATTAAAAACAGCCCAAAACCACCTTCACGTAAGTTATCAATTGGTTCGGTCTTTTTATTATATGGTCCAATCTCCTTCTTTACCTCTTGTAAATCAAAACTTTCTCCGCGATCAGCAACCATTACTTCTAATCGATCTTCATAAACTCCGAAGCCTATCGTTACTTCTCCCTCATCATCATAAGCATGTGTCACGACATTTGTAACAGCTTCTGAGATGGCAATCTTTAGATCTTCAATATCTTCATAGGAAAAATTCATCCGGCTAGCAATACCGGATATACTTAAACGAATCACACCAACATAGTCAGCTTTAGCAGGAAATCGCATTTCGATAAAGTCAAATGGTTCCATTTTCATCCTCCACCTCGCGTCTCTTATCAATAGCATTAATATCCATAATTTCATCCAACCCCGTTATTGTAAATAAGCGCAGAACACGTTCTTGTAAATTGGTAATTTTAAAACTACTATCATTTTCTCTTGTTGATTTTAGCACACTAATAAAGACACCTAATCCGGTACTATCCATATAATCAACCTCAGCCAGGTCGACTATAAGGACGTTGTTTTCACTCTTTGTATGAGGCATCAGCGCTTCTTTTAATTTAGGGGCGGTGTAAATATCGATTTCTCCAGCAAGCTTGATGATCGATTTCTGCCCCTCATCAATAACGTTAATTTCTAAATCCATTTTCACCCTCCTAATTTACAACAATCTGTCCATCTGTATAATCTCACCTAAACGATACCCGAAAAGAAGCAGACTAAACCTCTTTTCTTAAGATTATTAATGTAAAATCATCCTTTAATTCAAAATGTTGTAGTCGCTCAAAATGTTTATACACTTGGCTGACAAGTTCTTGTGTAGGTAAATGAGCATAGGAGCTAATTACTTCTAAAACTTCTGACCGTTCTATAAAACGATCGCCTTGCCTACACTCTGTTACCCCATCCGTTAGCAATATAATCATGTCGTCCTTTTCTAATTTCAGCTCATATTGTTTATATGTTGAATCAGGAAGCACCCCTAAGACAAGCCCTTTCGCTTTGATTTCTCTAAACTCATTTTTCTTAGCACAATAGTGATAGCCAGGCTCATGACCTGCTGAGGCATACTCGATCTTACTTTCTAACGGGGTATAATGTGCATAAAACATGGTGATAAACATATTCGCCTCTATATTCCGTTCAGCAACCCGATTTAAATTTTGAAGAATCATCTGTGGCTGCAAAGAGTCTTCCGGAAAACTTTCCAAGGAGTACTTAATCATCGACATACAAAGGGCAGCTGGGACTCCTTTGCCGATAACATCTGCAATGGCAACTCCCAGTGAACCATCCTTTCCTTTTACAAAGTGATGGTAATCTCCATTCATTTGTTCTGCCGGTACACTAATGACTCCAATATCTATCCCTTCAATCTTAGGTTTTGTCGTCGCTAGAAATGTATCTTGCATGCTTGCAGCTACCGAGATTTCTGATTTTAGTTTAAGCTGTTCTTCTCTCAATACTTGAAACTCTTGATAAGCTAAACCATAAGCGATCATCGTTTCTAATAGAAACTGCATGGAGTGATCGATTTCAGAACTCAAGCCTGGATATATTTCTTCTAAAGCTTGATTGTGAATATTGATAATTTCTTCAGGAGGAATATTATGCTTAATAAAAGACTTCGTTACTTGCTCAGCGCGATAAAGGGATTTTTCATCCTGTGTTTCGATATAGTTTCTTAATAATTCTCCGTAGTTTTCTGCGTCTAATCTTACTGCTTTATTCACGAGTCTTGTCTCCCTTGCGAAGTTGCTTTTACTTCAAGTATGATTACGATATATACGCACCCACTGCTTACTAAGAAGCTCTTTATAATCATGAAAACAATAACTTTCATACTCTAGGCTATGCAAAATTACCTTGTCCCAGGATTATCTTAACCATTTCACGACATTTACTTCAGTGCCACTTTCTACATCTGATTTTAAATCGAACTCATCCATTAGCCTCCTTACCCCCGGAAGACCCGCCCCCAGACCACTTGAAGTTGTATACCCATCTTTCATTACTTTACTAATATCAGGAATACCTGGTCCCGAGTCTACCACTCTCAAATGGATGCCCTTTTTTCCGAAGTCATCGACTATTTTAATGATAATTCGCCCATCATCTGCATATAAATATATATTTCGAGCTAATTCAGATATCGCCGTTGCAATTCTTGCTTGATCAACTGTACCAAAACCTACTTTTCTAGCTATTTCCCTACCTAGTTGGCGCGCACCAACGATATCCCACTCTTTATTAATTTTCATACAGGAACTATGGTTCATCGCTATTCCCCCAATTCCTGATGAAGTCTAATTAAACCTTGATCCAAATCCAATGCTGTTGGAACATTGTTTAATTGAATTCCAAGATCAATCAATGTCATCGCGACCGCTGGCTGAATACCGGTTAGTACTACTTTTGCCCCCATTAAATCTGACATGGAAACGACATCTCCAAGAACTTTCGCTATAAACGAATCAATCATTTCTACGGAGGTCAAGTCAATAACAACCCCTGATGAACCACTTTGGTGAATCTCACTTAATAAATCTTCTTGAAATTGAATGGCGGTATGATCATCTATTTCTGTTTGAATTGAAATCAACAAGTAGTTTCGTAATTTTAAGATTGGTATTCTCATGCCATTCCCCCCTTACGTAATGAATGAATCACCTTATCAATTACCTCTTCTCCTGCTTCTATATCGACTATTTTTCGGTTCGTTATTTCGAGTGCTGTTTTAAATCCCTTTTGCAAAGAACTCTTCGTCGTAAACTCACTTAAATCAATTCCTAGACTGACAATCGTTTGTGCAATTTCAGGGCGGATACCTACGAGAATACAGCGGGCTCCTATCAAACGTACCGCTTCAGCAGCCTGAATAATATGGTGGGCTACCATTGTATCGACTACAGGAACACCTGTAATATCTACTAAGACAACTTCAGCCTCATGCGCTATTACTCCTTCGAGTATGTTTTCCATAATCGATTTTGCCCGTTCTGTATCGATTGTCCCAACTAAAGGCATGACCGTAATTTTATCCATTACCGGAATCAATGGTGCTGACAGTTCTTGTAAGGCAACACGTTGTAAGGATACAATATGTTCCCAACTCCCCGAATACTCATCGACTAATTGTTGAATGATTGGTTCCACCCAAGCATCCGCTTGTTTTAATAAACTTAAAAAATAATCAGTATTAACCTCTTCTGATTGACTGAGTATAAATTGAGTTGCAATTCGCCTGAAATCTTGCAGACCATCCGTAATATAACTCAAAGGCCATCCAAGATTAATCAATTTCTCTGCAAATGCGTCGAAGATATCGACTGTACTTTTATCTTTTATACTCGTGAAAATAATATTCACAAACTCCCTATTCGTACTCTTAAACAACTCATCAGATATGTGTGCTGAATATTTCGCCTCTTTAAAAGAGATGATTTCTTCCATCCACATCTGAACAATAACATCACTGTTTTCTAATACGATTTCAGAAAATCGATTATTCATTAATTAACCCTCCACATACTCTACTTAGATTGCGATTTGAATGTTATGAATATTGTCACATAACCACACTAATTGTGCAAACATAATTTTATTGTCATTTTATACGAATAAAATAAGCATAATCCCAAAGTTCACGTCAACAGGGATTATGCTTACTTTTCATATAATTCATTTAGTCCAAGACTTATTTCCAAAGCTTGATCTATCTTTTTCATCATTTCATTATCAAGCTTTGTTATTTTGTCTGTTAAACGTTGTTTATCAAGTGTCCGAATTTGTTCCAACAAAATGACTGAATTCCGATCAAACCCATACCGCTTTGCATCTATCTCTACATGTGTAGGCAATTTAGCCTTCTGAATTTGAGCCGTAATAGCGGCAACAATCACAGTTGGACTAAAGCGATTCCCAATATCATTTTGAAGGATCAACACTGGACGTATACCACCTTGTTCTGATCCAACGACAGGGGATAAGTCAGCGAAATATACTTCACCTCTTTGCATGACCAAATGGCTACACCCCGATCACAGAACGTACTAAGGTGTTGTCAGCCTCCTCTTCGGCTTGAAAAGCTTCCGAAGCAATTGTTAGATTAATACGGCCCATTTCTTCATATCCTTTTTGCATGGTTTCATGTACCATCTGAATGTGTTCTTGTTTTTTGTTTTGTAAATAGCTTTTAGTCGCCTGACATATGAAGTCACTTAAATCTTTATTTTCATACTTCATTAATCCATCCACCTCATTTAACAGGTATTTTGGTAACTTAACCGATATTTCCTGTAAGCTCTCTGACAAAACCCCACACCTCCGCAAACTCCGATGTTGTAATCAATATGAATTCTTTCTTCATAATATCATTGAATGTGTTGATTTGCAAAGAGTTATCATGATATTCTACAAAATTCTACCTTTTTGCGACTATTTGTGTAATAAGGGGTTAAATAACCTTTTCGTAACTCAAGATTAAATGCTCTCCTTTAGAATCACGCTGCACTTTTTGGCTTATGGTAAATTCGAGATCAAGGCGCTAGTTTTCTTTATAAACGCGGGGAACACGATTATTAATCATACAAACAACTTCATAATTTATCGTATCTAAATGGTGAGCAATCTCATCCGTTTCAATAAAATCGTCTTCCTGCCTACCAATAAGTGTTACTTTTGTTCCGATGGGATAGGCTTGATCTAATTGGATCATTGTTTGATCCATGCAAATTCTACCGACAACCGGAAATCTCTTCCCCTCGATGAGTACATCTGCCCCTTGTAACTTTCGAGGCCATCCATCTCCGTATCCAATTGGAATGGTCCCAATCCATTCACTCTTATTTGTTTTAAATTCCGCCCCATACCCTACCGCTTCACCCTCCCCTATTTCTTTTACATGGACCAATCTGCTGTGTAAGGATAAGGCTTGTTTCAAATCGATCAGTTTTTCCTTTTTTACTTCTGACGATGGATATAACCCATACATTGAAATTCCAAAGCGAACATATTGATACATTTCTTTTGGAAAGCGGATGGAGGCCGCACTGTTTCCTGTATGAATATCGACAGACTCTTTCCATAGCTGTTCAAATACATGCAACAACTTTTCAAAACGCCTATTTTGTTCATTATAATAGGCTAAGTCCATTTCATCGGCCGTTGCATAATGAGTATACAGTCCTGTTAAATGTATGTTATTATTTTTATTTAATTCAGAGACAAGCCCTCTTAACTCGGATTCTGTTCGAATCCCAACCCTTCCCATACCTGTATCCCACTTCATATGCACCATTAATTTATTTTTAAAATTGTATTCACTTACCTGTTGCAACCATTTTTCTTGAAAAAAGGTCACGGTGATATTATTTTCTGCTGCTACGACTGCAGCCTCTGGAGGTATCCAATTTAGTACGAGTATTGGCGCTTCAATGCTAGCATCTCTTAAGACCAATGCCTCTTCAAGCAATGCAACGGCAATGTAAGTCGCACCTGATTCAAGTGCCTTTTTGGCAATTTGAACAGATCCATGTCCATACCCATCTGCTTTTACTACTGCCATGACGTGACTATTATTCGATAGTTTTCGTTTCATTTGCTTGATATTATGTTCGATCGCACCGAGGTCTACTTCTACCCATGTATCTCTATATATTTTTTTATCCACAATACGATAGCTCCTCTCCTCCTATTTTAGACGATTCGACTGTTTATTTTCATCGCCATAGGATCACGATCCACATACATTCATAGTACCGCCAATTATCCAACCTTTTGTCGAAAGTGTCAATTGCATTTAAGTAATACTAGTATTTATAAAGACGAATAGCACTTTCTTAAATAGATTATACATGATCTTCAGGGTATACAGCTCTCTAGATTCATCCTCATTCTTTATCCTACATAATACTTAAGAGTAGACATCACTAAAAGGAGCAGACTCTGGTGATGTATGAGTCTGCTCCTTTTAACGAATTTATTTTGCTTCTTTACCTTGTACAGATTGTGCCACTTCGATTAATTCCTCTTTCGTCAATTCTTTACTTGCTAAATAAAAGTCCATCCCCTCATAACTCCACTCAATTGTGTTTTCCGAAAGTGCTCCAATCGTAAATCCTAAGTTCACGATATCACCATGTACTTCTTTTGGTAGTGAAGAGGTGGGTATGGCCGTTAGCTGCTCTTGAATTAACGTAAAATCCTTATCGCCTGTAAATGTCATGATGACACGTTGTCCACCATCTACTTCTACTTCTTTCTTTTCAGTCAGCTCTGACCCAACCATTTCTAATGGGAATACGACTGTAAATGAATCAGTATCTTCTCCCTCACCTGATACTTCTGTTTCTGTCTCCGAATCCTTAGCTTCCTCCTCATTCCCTTCCTCTTTACCCAAATTCTCATCTACATTAAAATCTGCCTTTTCGAAGGTAGGAGCTACGTCAAACTCAGAAAATTGTACCTCGACTAACGCTTTCTTGTCCTTATCTAATACTTTAACAAGTTCTGGCGTATAGTCCTTTTTATTAAAATATATTTCTTGATATGGCAAATTGTTATTGCTTTGATAGTTCGTTTTTGTCCGGAAGATATAATGTGTATCCGTTTGTTCAAAATCAGCCTCATCATCCTGTTTGACATCAGTTACAAGTGATGCATATAAATAAGGTTGACTACTATTATCTGGCCAATCCGTTTGAAACTTAAAACTCTTACTTAGCGCTGGCGTGAGAACAAATACCCCGTCTTCGTTTTTCAAAATGATTTGACTTTCTTTTTCATCTTGATCATTTGCGAGTGACACACGATAAAAATCTTTCTGCTTATACCAGATGTCGATTTCATACTTTTGCTCCTCTTGACCGGTACTCATTTTCATCTCAGCTTTTGCCTTATATCCGTCCATCGCTTCTACCTTTTCATCTAATTTAGCTACAACGCTCTCCTTTGACTTCTCACCGCAGGCAGCTAAAAATAGCGTCAGACTTAAAATAACTGCAACCAAGACTCCTCGTTTTTTCTTCATGAACATATCTCCCTTGTCTCATTTCTAAGAATCAAACCCTCGCTGACATATTACGTTATTCACAGCTTGCTCTATTCAAATTCTTAGACTCGGACAAAGGGAACTCGACCATCATACAGATACAAGAAATGTGCGTTAACGAATGGCCCCTATGCATATCTTCCAAAAACAACCAATCTACACGTTAAGCTATTATATCTTCCACTTTAAGTGTTAAAAATCCCCCTCCACACTCAACATTCTTATAAAACACTCCTCTACCTTGCACCCTTGTACCATTTCTTAACAGGTCATAACCGCACATTTCTTAATGATGGTATGAACCTTTTCGTTCCCTCCTACCCGCACTAAAATATATGAGACAAGTATTAGAAATATGCGAAACGAATCAATAGTTATTTATCCTCGATGACAACCTGCGCTGCTGCATAGTGGTGACTATGGGTAATTGAAACGAATATGCGATCACCTTCATAGCCAACTGCCTTTATAGATGGCGCACCTTTAAGATCAGAAATTATCTCGATATCTTGAAAGCTCAATTTGCCAATCCCTCTTCCTGTTGCTTTTGCAAAAGCTTCTTTCGCAGAAAAACGGCCAGCTAAAAACTCGGCACGTCTTCGCTCACTCTGGAATTGTTTAAAGGTTTCCTTTTCATTTCGTGTTAACACTCGATTCGCAAGCCGATTACTTTTAGCGAGACTCTTTTCAATTCGCTCTATTTCAATTAAATCCATACCAATTCCTTTAATCATAGAATTTCGAACCTTTCTTTCGTGCTATATTTTTTGGAAGCAATTATACTTTTGAACATTAGTCAATTTCATAATACGGACTTATCGCTACACTACTACATGCTCATACCAAGAT
>DATGSG010000093.1:0-10816 GCA_035302925.1 Virgibacillus sp.
ATAACAGCTTCAATTTCTTTATTGTGAATAACTGCTTTTATTGTTTGTTGAATCACTTTCTTTTCATCCGGTATCACTTCATACACGTTGACCTGATGTTTAGACTTGGTTAGTAAATCGATCATCAATGAACCACTTTTATCCGTGTCTTTATCTCTCGTATCACTAACCGTTATAACTGCGCAGGTCACTTCCTGATGAGAACGACATGAATGATTATTTTTCATGATCATTTCCTCCATTCTTACTCAATTAATGTAAACCATCACACGGGAGTTTATCAATCTTTATTTTGAATAAATCGCTGATAATCTTCTTGCCTATTTATATTAGTAAATGGCTTTTCTTCCTCAATTGGAACGTAAATGACCTTTTTATCAGCTAATAATTGATGCATGGAACGTTCCCCCTTGTCTAGCTGTTTTTTGATCTCTTTTTTTAATGAATAATGGTAGAGTGAAAGGAGGGGTTCGTTTTTTCCATTAACAACCGGAATAATGGCCACTACATCTTCGGCAATAAAAGTGATGAGCCATTCAAATATCCATTGTTCAACAAAAGGTACATCAACAGGAACGATCATATACCATTCGGCAATCAGCACGTCCATAGCCGTATAAATCCCAGCAAGTGGACCTTGTCCTTGATACAGATTATGGTCATTTACCATCTTGATTGGGACATTATCTTTAGCAAATAAAGCTTCCAATAGGGGATTTGTAATGATTAGCGTTGATGAAACAAACGGCTTTATTGCCTGCCATGAATATTGATAAAAAGGGATATTATCTTTTTTTACAAAAGCTTTTGGAGAACCAAATCTGCTTGATTGACCACCAGCAAGTATGATTCCGACTATATTTCTTGCCATCTTAATAACTCCTAATCGATCCTATAATTTTAAAAACGAGATAAACCAATTATTGAAAGCTTCGATCTCCTCCCGTTTAAAAATAGGGAATGGATATGACGATTGATTTAAGTTCAACGGTGTAATGACTGCTTTAATATGAGTTAATTGCTCTAACAAATGAAGGTCCTCATTGTCTCTGATTAACACAATCTTGTCATAATCATAGGTCTTAAAGCCTTCCATCATCAAAACTTCTATGTGCAGTAGTTTGTAGATCGCTACCATTTGTTCCATTCGCCAAGCATGGTGATTAGATAATTGTAAAACACCTGCCCCCTCAACCCCGGCAATGAGTGCACCTGCTTGACGATGTTTTTCACTATCTGTTTCTTCCAAGCCTAAAGGAACACCACCATGGCCATGATGTTTTAATGAAGCAACTCGTACACTTCTCGCCGAAAGTAATTCAATTAATCTAGTTGTTAATGTAGTCTTCCCACTACTTTTATACCCTACTATTTGCATGGTTTTCATGATAACACCACTTTTATCCGCCACTTATAGGTGGAATGACTGCAACTGTATCCCCGGGGGTTACGATATCGTCACTCTTTGCATATTTTTCATTGATGGCAATCATCGCTTCATCCAATTGTAATCCCTTATACTTATCGATCAATTCCTGCTTTAGTTCTGTGACAGTGGCGGGTCCAAACTCTAAATCTAATTCATTCTGTCCCACCTCTTCTTGTAATTGTGCAAATAATAATACCTTTATCATGATTAATCACCCTCCATATGTGGTCTTCCAGATTCATAAGGGACATTTTCTAACTGATCACCAATCCATGTCTCACCATCTTCATAGTGTTCCTTTTTCCAAATGGGAACAATCTGTTTAATTCGTTCAATAGCATATTCATTTGCCTCATAGGATGCTTTGCGATGTGGAGTTGAAACGGCAATGACCACGGCAGCGTCCGTTATATCTAAATGACCGATTCGATGTGTAATAGCGACTTTTGATTGTGTCCATTCCGCCTGAATTTCTTTACCAATTTCCTCAAGCATTTTAACGGCCATTGGTACATAGGCTTCATATTTTAAATGAAGCGTTTTTCGGCCCTCTGTCCATTCCCGAACCGTTCCGATAAAAAGAGCATTCGCGCCTGCTTCCCTTCGTTTCACCTTATTCAGCACTTCCTCAACTTGGATCGGTTCTTCAATAACTTCAAAAAGTGGTTTTGTCATCAGTTAGTCTCCTTTTCTCATCGTCTCTGTTTTTAGAAACATATCAAATGACATGCCTTCTTGATCTTCAAGTAAAATAATTGTAATGTCCATTCCCTTTTTATAGCCTCTTGTTCCAGCAGGTAATACGATTAATACATTGGCTTTACCTAATGATGTGACAACATTTGATTTATCTAACCCACCTGGAGTAGCAACTAATTTACCGCTCTCAAATGATAAGCGTCCCCTTACAAAACGATCAAATGGATTAGGCTTTGCAAAATCAGCACCTAGCGTTGCCATAACTTCTTTCATAAATGGCTTTGGAGAATGAAGAAATGTGCGAATAACCGGTCTCATAAAAT
Source organism: Virgibacillus sp. (assembly GCA_035302925.1). GTDB lineage: Bacteria > Bacillota > Bacilli > Bacillales > Amphibacillaceae > CALAMD01. Next base: position 2,452 of record DATGSG010000093.1, read on the forward strand.
GTTCGAATCCTACATAACATGCAGAAGGATTACCGGATAAACCGAAAAGGAGTTTCCCATTGATCTCAGCTACTGTTGTCACACTTCCTGGCCGCATCCCTACTTTATTAAAGAGCACATTGGCACCGAGTTTTTCATAAATAGCGGGTAAATAATCGTAATCTCCCACCGAAACGCCACCTGTTGTGATTAGAAAATCTACTTTTTCGAGTGCATCATTTACATGGTCATAACAGGTTGAGAAATCATCCTGAAATTGGCCGAGGTAAAGAGGGATCGCACCAGCTCGCTCAATTTGCGAAAGAATCATATATGCATTACTATTTCTAATTTTACCGGGTTGCAATTCCTCATCAACATCTAATAATTCACTACCTGTAGCAATAACCCCAATGATTGGTTTTTTGCTTACGGGAACATTTTTATACCCAAAGGTTGCTAATACTGCGACAACACCCGGGTTAATATAGGTTCCTTTCGATACGAGGACAGTGCCTTTTTTTGTATCTTCCCCAATAAGTGAAATGTTATCATCTGGTTTTATCGTACGATTTAACTCAATGATAGAACGTTTGTCAATCTTGCTTTCACGCACCATTTCAAACATGATGACCGCATCACAATCCTTCGGTATTTGGGCACCCGTCATAATTCGGACCGCTTGCATGGGTCCCACCGGATCTTCAAACACATTACCAGCCCCAATTTCCCCGATAACTTCAAGTTGGATTGGATTTTTTCGAGTTGCGTTATATGTATCTTCCGTACGAATCGCAAATCCATCAAAAGCGGAACGATCAAAAGGAGGGACATGGTGATCAGCTACAAGATCTTCCCCAAGGAAATGTCCATAACTTTCCTCAATCGGCACATCGCTCACATCACCTGCTACCGCATATTCCATTACTTTTAGGATTGCTTGATTTACTTTTATTGGTTTTCTACGTTCAATCATATTCATTCACCCTTATCCGACTAATTTGTGATACACACTTTTGGCTCTTTCAATAGAATTCGTTCCGTGGATAAATGTTCTTCCATCCTTAAAAAAGACAATACGATAGGATTCATATTCGATGGATAATAGAAAGGTATTTGTTTTTATGGGTCCAATATGTGCTAAACGTTTGGCAAGCTCTTCCAAATAAACCTCTTGATTTGATCGTATTTGTACAGTGTTCCGGCCACAAAGTACTTCTGTTTTCATTTGAAATTCGTAGGACAAATATTTATAATCTGGTTCTTTTCCACACGTTGGACATTCGCTTCTTCGTGCTTGTTCGACATTAATGGTTTGATAGTAGTTATTCCACAGATCAAAAACGACAAGACTTGTGCGTAACGCATCATAATCTTCAACTAAAATCTTGAACGCTTCTGTTGTTTGATGAACGACTACCATTTGAACGGCTGAAGAGATAATTCCAACAGAATCACATGTGGCACCTGACATTGGTGTAGCATCTAATAAGCACTGCAAACATGGTGTTTGATTTGGCAAAATAGTAAAGCTCATTCCCGAGCTACCAACACAAGTCCCGAATAGCCAGGGAATAGTAAGCTTCTGAAGTAAATCATTCATGATCAAACGGATTTCAAAGTTATCCGTCGCATCAATTACAAGATCTACTCCATCTAAAAGTGGGGTAAGTGAGGTACTTGTGGCATCCATAATATGTGCATCAACCACCACATTTGAGTTAATTTCTGTCAACCTTTTTTTAGCAGCAATTGCCTTAGGGATCTGCTCTACAGCATCCGATTCTGTAAATAATTGTTGTCTTTGTAAATTGCTATATTCAACATAATCACGGTCTATCAGTGTTAGTTTCCCAATTCCACTCCGGGCTAAGTTGTCAGCGTTAGCTGTTCCTAGGGCTCCACACCCGATAATTAAGACGTGCTTTTGCCCAATTTTATGTTGTCCCTTTTCGCCGATCGGCTTGAACAATTTTTGTCGGGAATATCGATCAGTCATGAGTTATTATCCTTTCCTATCATAAGATATATATTATCCCCCAATATAAGACATCTCAATTTTCTTCCTGTTTTTAGCGGTTTCTTCAGTCCGTAAATCGGAATATCGATCGATTCGTCTGTTCCATATGGATGCAATCTCTTCTTTTACTTCTAAATCACTCGAATCCGATCTTACTATTTTTCGCAAATCAAATCCGTCGGTTGCAAATAAACACATATAGAATTTACCGTCTGCAGCGATCCTTGCCCGTGTACATGTTGAGCAAAAGGATTCTGATACAGATGTAATAAATCCGACTTCCGTATCAGATCCAGCATATCGGTATCGTTTGGCGACTTCACCTAAATAGGACGGATCAACAGGTTCTAATTCAAATTGTTTGGATAGCATATCAAAAATTTCCTTTTTACTAACCACTTTACTAAAATCCCATCCATTTGATTCACCAACATCCATGAATTCAATATAACGTAATGTAATTCCTTGTTCCTTGAAGTATTTGGCCATGGGGACAATCTCCTGATCATTCATCCCTTTTTTAACGACCATATTAACCCTTACTTCTAAGCCTACTTCTTTCGCCTTTTTAATCCCTTTTAAAACACGTTCTGTACTGATACTACTATCATTAATGGATTGAAATAACGCATCATCAAGTGCATCTAAACTAACATTAACCCGTTTTAAACCAGCATCTTTCAATTTAGGGGCCATTATTTCAAGGAGAGAAGCATTGGTGGTTAATCCAATATCTTCTAATCCTTCAATGGCAACTAACTTTTCTATTAAATCGGGTAAGTTCCTTCGTAATAGAGGCTCACCACCCGTTAATCTAATCTTATTCACGCCTAACTGTACAAAAATTCTTGCCAATCGTTCAATTTCCTCAAAACTTAATGTTTCACTCTGTGGCATGAATTGATGATCTTTGCCAAACAATTCTCTAGGCATACAATACGTACATCTGAAATTACAACGATCGGTCACAGAGATACGAAGATCCTGTAAGGGGCGATTCAATTGATCTGTTATCAAAGACAAGTGATCATTCCTCCTGCTGATTTTTTGACTTCATGTTTTATCTTAATCAAGTCCTGATACTCTTATGATACTATACTCTAATTTATATATTAAGTAACTGCAATGAAGTCGCCGTCTAAAATTGTCTTAAATGTGACAATCTCGATCTCCGGATTCAATTCGATAAATCGTGAATTATGCCTTGTTGGTTCTGCTGTTTGTAGTTAAAATTGCCTTGGAACCTTGTCTATACGCAATCCTTATTGCTCACTTCTTGATCGATCATTCCCCACTTAAAAGCTGGATTTTGACGAAAACCTAGTTTTAAAACAGTGAATCTTGTAGAAAAATAGGGGTTTTACCCGATGGTCAAAAAAACAAATTAAACTTAGAATTTAAGTATGGATATTTTACATATGGGGGAAAAGACATGAAAACAAGCCATACAACAAGTATACGACCTAAACATTCTATTATTAATGCATTTGCATCAAAGTTTGCGATGTTAGTATTTTTGACGGTTAGTGGATTTGTAATTTTATCTTTCATTGGTACGAGAATGTTTCGCCATATTGATTTGAATCTTTATGGTTATGTAGTTGGAACATTTGTCTTTATTGGGGGCTTCTTTTACCGTTTTATTGCTTGGGGTGAGAGACCGCCAACGAAACTCCTTATAAAAAAGGGGTTCAAATTACTTTTTAAAAAATCAACACCAAGAACGTCAGCAGAACATCTAGTAACACATAAATTTATTCGACACCGTGGACTTTATCGTTGGACACAACACATTTTAATTGGGGGAGGCTGTATACTAGCGTGCCTTGTTACGTTTCCACTTGTGTTTGGTTGGACGTATTTTACGATGGAAGTGAACGGGTATTATACGATTGTTCTCATGGGGATCGATTTAATACGTGTAAAAGCAGATGGTTTTTTCACCTTTTTCTTTTACAATGCATTGAACATATCGTCCTTCATGGTGATTTCCGGTGTGTGTATGGCTCTTTATCGACGGATTAAAGACATGCAAGCAAGAGCACATCAAAGTTTTTTGTACGATTTTCTACCTTTACATTTATTGCTTTTTGTTAGTGTTACTGGTTTAGCCTTACCATTCTCCAACATATTTTTAGCAGGGGCTGGTCATCCAGCGATGTCACTGATTCATGAGTATTCAGTTATCGTTACATTAATCTATCTCCCTTTTGGGAAACTTGCCCATATCCCATTTCGACCAATGAGTGTATTTGCGAAAAATTACCGTGAACATTATATGGAAAAATCCTCATTCGAATGTAAAGTGTGTGGGGATGCGTATGTTTCAACAGAACAAGCACATGATGTTGTCGATGTACTGGCAGATAATCAGATTGATTTTGAGACAAAAGAGGGGTTTCATTTAGCAGAAATGTGCCTCCCATGTAGGAGAAAATATCGTATTGCTCAGTTTTCCGGAATACCGACTCATCAGATAAAACATAAGGAGGCAAATCAACATGCAGAAGGATAACATTATGAGGGATGACATTATTAAAAAAACGGAGAATTTACATCATCCGAACGAAAAGTTAGTGAAGACCCATTGTAGTTATTGTGGGATGCAATGTGGGATGAATTTGCGAGTGGATACGACGAAAAATGAAATTATCGGGGTTGAACCTCGTTATGATTGGCCGGTGACATTAGGTAAGCTATGTCCAAAAGGGGTGACAGCATACCAACAAACGAATCATGATGATCGACTGCTGAAGCCGTTAATCCGTGATGATGCTTCATTAAAAGGAACGAAAGAAGGATTTCGTGAAGCAAGTTGGGATGAGGCCTATGATTTAATTGCGAAGAAGTTTACCGAGATGCAGGCGGAGTATGGGAAAGATACACTATCCGTTTTTAGTGGTGTCTCGATGACAAATGAAAAATGCTATCTAACTGGAAAGTTTGCTCGTGTTGCGCTTGGAACACGGTATATCGATTATAATGGGCGCTTTTGTATGTCAAGTGCTGCTGGAGGTTTCCTCCGTACATTTGGGGTAGACCGGGGATCAACAATCCCTTGGACAGATATTGACGAAACAGACTGTTTGTTTATTGCCGGTAGTAACACAGCCGAATGTCATCCAACATCAATGTTCCGGATTTGGAATGTGCTCGAAAGAGGTGGCTATATTATTGTTGTTGACCCTAGAGAAACACCGCTCGCTAGAAGAGCCGATGTTCATCTTGATTTAAAGCCAGGAACAGATCTTGCACTTGCGAATGGAATTTTAAACTTACTCATTCAAAATGGTCATGCAGATGATGACTTCGTTGCAAATCATACGAACGGTTTTGAAGAAACAAAAGAATTAGTGAAAGAATTTACACCTGAACATACGAGTATGTTAACAGGGGTTGCACCAGAAAAGATTATTAAAGCAGCCGAAATTTATGGGAAAGCTCCAAATGCGATTGTTATGTTTGCTCGTGGTATTGAACAACAGGAAAAAGGTGTCGATAATGTATCGGCATATACGAATATGGCCCTAGTTACAGGTAAGATTGGTCGTCCACATTCAGGAGTAGCAACTTTTACAGGGCAAGGGAATGGGCAAGGTGGTCGCGAACATGGACAGAAATCTGATTTGCTTCCTGGATATAGAAGTATTTACAATCCGAAACATGTTGAGGAAGTATCCAAAGTATGGGGTATTGAACCTGAAGAAATGCCGAAAGCTGGTGTTTCCGCTTTTGAAATGTTTGAGCTCATGGAAGAAAAGACAATTCGTGGTCTGTACTTAATTTGTTCTAATCCAGCTGTTTCAGCTCCAGACTTGAATTATGTTAGAAAAGCGATGAAAGATTTAGACTTTATGGTTTGTGCTGATTTTTACTTATCTGAATCGGCGGAATACGCGGATGTCGTCCTACCTGCTGTTACATGGGCAGAAGATGAAGGAACAACAACAAATTTAGAGGGAAGAATTATCAAAATTAACCAAGCACAAGAACCAATTGGAGAATCAAAACCAGATTGGCAGATCCAAGTCGAGCTTGCAGAGCGTCTTGGTAAAGGGAAACATTTCTCTCATTTAAAAACAGCTCGAGATGTAGCGGATGAATTCAGACTCGCATCAAAGGGTGGAGATGCTGATTATTACGGGGCCACATGGGATAAAATTGACAAACAAGATGGAGTCTTTTGGCCATGTAAAGATGAAGATGATGAAGGAACACCATATATGTTTCTGGATAAGAAATTCTATCATCCTGACGGTCGTGCAAAAATATTTGCCCTTCCATATCGTCCGCCAGCGGAAGAACCGTGTGAAAAGTATCCAATTAGAATGACAAATGGCCGGGTTGTTTATCATTATTTATCTGGAAACCAAACGAGAAGAATTAAGTTTCTAAACGATATGGCCCCTGAACCATATGTTGAAGTACATCCCGAACTGGCAAAACAATATGATATTGAACATGATGAAAAAGTACGTCTATTTACACGAAGGGGCCGAGCGATTTACAAAGTAAAGGTTACTGAAATTATTCGCAAAGATACGGTCTTTGTTCCCTATCATTATGGGCATGACGAATCTATTAATCTATTAACAATTGCTGCGCTCGATCCGATTTCAAAAATGCCAGAGTACAAGGCTTGTGCTGCTCAAATAGAAAAGATTAACACGAAGGATGGTGCATTGAAATGACAACGAGAAAACTATATTTAGAACTTGAAAATTGTATTGGCTGCCGTGCTTGTCTAGCAGCCTGTACACAATGTGGTGGACACGAAGAGAAAAACCGAAATTTTGTGTATGATGTCGACCCATTTGTAAGTACGGAAACAATGCCACTGATGTGTTTACATTGTGTTGATCCGGCTTGTGCGAGAAGTTGCCCAGCCCAAGCGATCCAAATTCATGAAACAGGTGCCGTATTATCAGCCCTCGTTGATTTATGTATCGGTTGTCAAAATTGTACCATTGCCTGTCCATATGGGATTCCAAAAATGGATGAAGAAGAAAATTTAATGTATAAATGTGATCTTTGTATTGATCGTACGCAAGAAGATATTCCGCCAATGTGTGCGAGTGTCTGTCCAGCGGATGCCATCCAATGGTTAACAGAGGAAGAAATTGCTGCTAAAAAAGAACGACACAGTCTAGACAATGATAAGTGGGTAACAAGTATGCCTTATCTTGAAGGGGAAACAAACGTTGAAATTAGTTTACCTGGAATTTTAGAAGGAACACAAAAGCTGTTTTAGGGGGAGTTAAGAATGACTCATAAAGATAAAAAGAAATCTTTCGATGAGGATAATTACACTCATAATATCGATCAAAAGAACGAAAGAAGTTTGGATCGAAGAGGATTCATGAAAACATTAGCTGGATCAGCGGGACTATTTGCTGTGTCAACTCTGCCTTGGGGAGCAGTAGCTGCAAAGGAATTAATGGGGAGCGGTGGGAAGGGGTTCCCTACCCAGAAAATTGCTGAAGTGTCGGCTGTTGCAGTTGGTCAAGCAGTTGAATTCAACTATCCAAAAGATCATGAAGGAGCGATTTTGATTCGACTTAAAGAGGATCGGTTTGTCGCTTATCAAAATGCGTGTACACACCTTCAATGTCCAGTGTTTTGGGAAGAATCATCACATAATATGATTTGTCCGTGTCATCACGGAGTATTTGATCCAGAAACCGGCTCTCCTACGGCAGGACCGCCAAGACGCGCATTACCAGAAATTGAATTGAAAATCGATGATGGGGTAGTCTATGCAGTCAGGGTGAAACCTTATGAAAGCTAACCATGTATATTTAACGATAATGGCTGCTATACTATTCCTAAATATTATTTTTGCTAAATATATTGTTCATCAATTTTATTATCAAAACTATGTGAACACATTAATCTTTGTAGGATTAAACATTATACTGTTTCCGATTGCCCTTTACGTATATAAAAAGAGTAAAAAAAGTGATGATGTGAAAAAAGATGATAAGTGAAACAATAATGAATTTATGCTTTATCAGAGCTAAAATCGGAAACTTATCTGAGGAAGTTGATCAGTTATTACAAGGTATATTTAAAGAAATGGACTTTTCCTGGCAATTGGAAGAAAAGGATATAGATGAAGCGGAACTTATTATCGCCAAAATAAGTGGTTTGAGTACATGGACAAAAGAAGAAGAGGTAGTCTGTTTTATTGAAAACCATGCAAGTGAAACCTTTTGGGAATATTTGCATGGTTTAGAAATCACAAATTATCCAGTACAGAAGGGGTGTAATCTTTGTGAGTCTCATTAATAGAGAAGATGTAGAGCCGTTTATTTCTGAAAATGTGGGTGTATCGATCTATGATGAAACATGGACAGATCAATCGCC
>DATGSG010000094.1:0-2795 GCA_035302925.1 Virgibacillus sp.
CCATTCATAATCATAAACATATAATCTTCATAAGATTTATAGTGTGGATTTGGTGTACGTACGATAACGATATCGCCATTATTTAAATCGACCGTGGCAATATTCTCTTTATTTTCTTGGCTATGATTTTGGCTAATCATCACTTCTTCCAGCAATAATGCTTTCATATTTTCATTTTGTAATCCATAAATACGGTCACCAGCTTCATTGTAGATTTCAAGTGCTGCTCCGTATTCATGTAAAAATTCCTCATCTACCACTTTTGGAAAGCCCTTTTCCTTTTCTACATGATCCAATACGATATCACTTGCCGTTTCTTCTATAAAGAGGATCCTTTCTCCCGTTTCTAATGTCCACATATATGTATCTTGACTATGTTGTAAGGCCTTAAAGTCATCGGGTTGATAGGTTTCTTTTAATCGTTTGGAAGATTTTGATTCATCGATGGCCATCCCATCTTCATCAATGAGTTGTAGAACACCCCCACTTATTTCAGCTGATTTAATCAACCATTTTGAAAGCCTTGATTGACCCGTATCATCCTTTTCAATCTCATATGAAAAATCATCACTATAGTTATTTCGAATATTTTCCTCTAAAAATAAAGTGTCGACTAATTTTGTTTGTGTGAGTATGAAAAGTGATAATAATGACATTAAGAAAAAAACAACATACATAATCAAAAAGTATTTAATTGTACGGGCGATCATTTTTTTAGATAAATTCATGTTCGATCTCCAACAACATTTAATCGGTAACCAAGCCCACGTACAGTCGTAATGACGATTGGCTTCTCTGGATGAGGCTCAATTTTTTCACGTAGCTTACTAATATGCACCATAATCGTATTATCATTAATAAAGTCGTCATATCCCCATACATATTCATAGATTTGTTCTTTGGAGATGACTTGATTCGGATGTTTACAAAATAAATGGAGCAGATGAAACTGTTTCTCCGTTAACGCAATCCGTTCACCTTGTATAATGAGTTGTGCTGATGCGACATCTAAGCTAGCATGTCCAAATTCATAGACTTGGGGTACTTGTTCACGCGCTAAATATCGTTTTAAATTAACTTTCACACGTGCGGCTAATTCGAGAGGATTGAATGGTTTCGTAATATAATCATCAGCACCATGCATAAAGCCAACGAGCTTATCCGCATCTGACGTTTTCGCGGTTAAGAAGAAAAGTGGGGCATCTGATCTTCTTCGTACTTTGATTGATAATGCTTCCCCTGTACCATCTGGTAACATCATATCTAAAATATACAAACTATAAATTCCCGTGTTAATTTTCTGTTCTGCTTCTTGACATGAGTAGCATACATCTACATGATCAATTCCTTCTTTATATAAGATGATTTGCACCATATCAGCAATTGCCTTTTCATCATCAACAACTAGAACCCGCGCTTTATTCATGATCAACTCTCCTCGCTAGACTACAAATTTCTATCCAGATCACCATTGAATCGTAACCGCAATTCGGGCTTGATTCACCAACTTGATGATTCTTCCTCCTTCATTATAAAAGATGAACCTAATAAGTAAATGAGGGTTACCTTAACATAACCTTAACGATAAAGATAAGGTTATGTTAAGGTAATCGTCACGAAACAATGAGGTCCTCTTATTATACTTGACACAGTCTTTATTATATAGGAGTTGATAGGATGCAAACAGAAGAGCGGATTTATGTAATTGATGGTTTAAGAGGTTTTAGTTTATTTGGAATTTTAATCGCGAACTTTCTTATTTTCCAGTACGGTATTTTTGGTATGGAAAATATCGTTTCATCTGAGTTATCATTTTTAGATCGTGCTGCATATGCCTTTACGAAGGTATTTGTGGAAGGTAGTTTTATGCCCATCTTCACCTTTTTATTCGGTTACTCATTCATCATCATGCGTGATCGTTTAACGCAAAAACAGTTACGTGTGAAATGGACATTATTTCGTCGGTCACTTCTCCTCATTGGGATCGGTCTATTACATAGTACCTTCTTATGGGAAGGTGATATTTTAATGATGTACGGTGGAATGGGTGTTCTGTTACTAATTTTTGTCAATCGTAAAGCGATGACTACGCTCATATGGGCAATCACGATCAGTGTGATTCTGATTGCCTTTTCAAGTCTTCCCGTATTCATTGATTTCGAAGGATTAAATGAAGAAACATTGATGACAGATGGTGAGCTTGCTAAACAAGAGCTACGGTTCGATGATAATGCCTGGGAAGCTTATCTTGAGGAAACAAATGCTGTCTACGCGACCGGCACCTATCAGGAGATTAAAGAACATCGAAAGGATGCTGATCCGCTGATCGACAAATTTGGGAAAGGGAAGTTAGCCGTGGTGATGCTGCTCCTACCATTTGTCATCTTGCCCCTGTTTTTATTTGGTATGTATGCTGCTAAAAAAGGCCATTTTACAGAACCACGCAAGCAAGTGAAAGGGTATCGGCGCTTATTTCTGATCACATTACCAGCTGGACTTGGTTTAAAATTAATTGGTTTTTACTTTGGAGATCATGCGAGTGCTGAAGCAGCAAATCTTATAGGCGGACCTGTCCTTGCGTTTGGATATATTTCCTTATTTGGATTAATCTATGCAACTGGTAAAAGCTCTCTCTTACTACAGGGATTTGAGGACATCGGTAAAATGTCCTTAACAAATTATTTACTACAAACGGTAATCTGTACAACCATTTTCTATGGATATGGATTTGGCTTATTTGGTAAAATAGGTATCTTTTATGGAATAATTCTTAGTTTTCTTATTTATAGTGCACA
>DATGSG010000095.1:0-33689 GCA_035302925.1 Virgibacillus sp.
CCATCCGCCGCTCATTCCACAAACTTCCACCCGAAGGCTTCCGTTTGCTTCCTGCGCTCGACTTGCATGTATTAGGCACGCCGCCAGCGTTCGTCCTGAGCCAAGATCAAACTCTCCATAATAGATAAGTTCGACATATCATTTTCATGATATGAAATAATCTTAGCTTGTTTCGTACTTGTATTAAAATCAGCTGTTCAGTTATCGAATATCAAACAACAAAGTTGAATGAGAATTCATGTAATGATCATGCTGATGTATAAAGAACAAATTCATGTTCTTTCTAACATACTGGTTGTTCTGTTCAGTTTTCAAGGAACAAATCGTTTGTCACCGTTTGGATTAGGCGACTTCTTAACAATAACACGAGTGTGTCGTTCTTGTCAAGAACTATTTAAATTACTTTCTGTTGCCTAACTCTCGTGATCGGCAACGCAATTAAATATACCACGCATGATTAACATTGTCAACTAAATCTTTATTTACTTCAAGAACTGTTAAACACACATGTTTAAAGCACTCCCATTAAATCGATCCTGCCACTCGTACAAAAACCACCTCGTTTATCTGTTATCTGTTGTAAGAAATAACTCCTTATAATGAAGAAGTTGTTTTCCTACTATTTTTCAGCTGGATTTAACCGTGTTTTCATTATGTCCTTTCCTTGCGAAATTAATCGTGCTGCAACATCATTTAATGCGAAAACTAAATCAACTATGTTATAATACGATTGAATCTTTAAGGAGGACAGACATGGCAGAGCAAGAGCAAAAGTTAGTCTATTCTAGTAAAATTAATAAAATCCGCTCATTTGCATTAATTTTAGTTTTCGTCGGGATCGCTATTATGTATGGTGGTCTGTTGGCAAAGAAAATTGAATGGTTAATGCTTACTTTATTTATTATTGGTGTATTATTCATTCTTTTAAGTGCGGTCGTATACTTTTGGATCGGGTTATTATCAACAAAGGCAATTCCTATTGTATGCCCGAACTGTGAGCGACCAACAAAAATGATGGGCCGTGTTGATGCTTGCATGCATTGTAAACAATCATTAACACTTGATAAAGACCTTGAAGGAAAAGAATTTGATGAAAAATATAATACTCGACGTTATCAAAGGGAAACTGAAGTAAACGAAGAAAAGTGAAAAACGCTTCTTTTATAAAATGTGAGCAGGTTAACAAGATCATACAGTAGACCAAAACCTATTTGTATACTCTTTTATTCCACTGCTCACATTTTTTATTTAAGTTTTATGGGTTCATTACAGAAGGGATGTAGCGAACTCGTCCGTATCGCGAGTTCTTTCTTTCAGGTGTTCCATTGTTGATCATAGGAAATAGGATAGGGAGGTCATGAAGATGACTCAAGAAAGCGAGCCTTTTTTACACTTTAATTTTACAAATGATCAGGGTGTCATTCAACCGCTCCAATTTTCGAATCCTCTAAAACAACTTGTTGCTCATTCAGTCGATGAAGTCATTTCTTGTTTGCAACAGGTTCAGCGGGCTGTTGATGACGGCTATTATGCTGCCGGTTATATGAGTTATGAAGCCGCACCAGCATTTAATCAACAGTATCAAGTTAACGAGAAGAATAATATGCCCTTGCTTTGGTTCGGTATTTTTAAGGAACCGATACAGAAAGCTCTTCATAAAAAGGAAGCTTTTCATGTTGGTGATTGGCAACCTTCTGTATCTGTTGATACATATAATAAAAAGATCGATACCATACAACAGTTCATTTCAGAAGGACTCACCAAACAGGTTAATTACACATTCCGTCTACACTCTTCATTTTATGGGGATTCATTTGCTTATTATAAACAACTTGAACAAGCTCAATCTGCCAATTATGCCGCCTATCTTCATACAGGTGATTTCACTATTTTATCCGCTTCACCAGAGTTGTTCTTCCGAGTAAAGGATGAAAAAATCATCACCAAACCAATGAAAGGGACCATCAATCGTGGACTAACATATGAAGATGACTTACAACAGGCCGCCTGGCTACAAAACTCGCAGAAAAATCGAACCGAGAACCAATTAATCGTTGATCTGATGTGCGAGGATTTAAAAAAGTTAGCGACGCCAGATTCAATCCGAGTTCCTAGATTGTTTGAGATTGAAAAGTACCCGACAGTCTATCAAATGACGTCAACCGTAACCGCAGATCTTTCAGCGGACACAAACTTACTTGATATTTTCACGGCTCTATTTCCAAGTGGATCGATCACAGGGCTCCCACGAAAAACGACAATCAATATGATTACCAAATTAGAAATGGAACCGCGGGATGTTTATTGTGGAACGGTTGGGTTCATCACTCCGCAAAAAGAGGCTGTCTTTAATGTTCCGATCCGAACCGTACTTATTAACAACAAAGATCAACATATGCAATTTGGTGTTGGTGGTGCGATAACAAAGGATTCAAATAAAAAGGAAGAATATGAAGAAGTCCTGACCAAAGCGAAGCTGTTAACTAAGCAACCCGTGGATTTTCAATTACTCGAAACATTTGGGCTCATGGATGGCCACTATCTTGTTTTTGACAATCATCTTAAACGATTGCAAAATTCGGCAGCTTATTTTGATTTCGCCATTGATGTAGAAGCCATTAAAAGTGCATTGCAAAAAAAAGCCCGTACGTATCGTTCGGGTCAATGGAAAGTCAGATTGCTCGTTCATATGAATGGGGGGCTAACGATCGATATAGATAAATTATTGCCGACCACTACAACGGTAGATGTCTCCCTGGCGAAAGGGCCGATCAATAAGGACAACTTATTCCTATATCATAAAACAACGAATCGAGCCGTTTACGAGTATCATAAGGAGACTGCGCTCCATTATTTTGATGTTCTCCTCTGGAATGAGGAGCAGGAAGTGACCGAATTTACATCGGGTAATATCGTAGTCGAAAGAGATGGTGTATTCATAACTCCACCTGTTTCATGTGGATTGTTGCCAGGTACGTACCGTAAAGAATTAGTCCGTAATGGAAGTGTTATCGAACAGAAGGTTATGGTGAATGAACTTGCTCAGTTTGATCATCTCTGGTTTATTAACAGTGTGAGGGAATGGATCCCTGTCACCCTGTCTACAGAAGAATAAAAGATTGGTATTCGTTTGAACTTACGGACACGATCTAATTGAAAATATGAGTTGTTTAATAGAAGTTTGCACGAATACCGATTTTTAATGGTTGGGAGTATCGATTTGCTGACAGTCTTCACATTTTCCATAAAGCTCTAAACGGTGATGTGTCACTTCAAATCCTGTCACTTTCTCAGCCAGTGATTCCACTTCATCTAGTGGTGGATAATGAAAATCAACGATCTTTCCACATGTTGTACAAGAAATATGATAGTGATCCGTCATATTACAGTCAAACCGACTGGAACTATCGCCATACGTCAATTCACTAACAAGGCCAATCTTACGGAGTACTCGTAGATTATTATAAACTGTTGCCACACTCATATTAGGGAATTTCCCTTCAAGAGCCCGATAAATTTCGTCTGCTGTTGGATGAGCCATTGATGTTAAAAGATACTCAAGAACCGCATGACGTTGTGGTGTTATACGGACGCCAGATCCTTTTAATGTTTCAATTGCCTGCTTTAACTTGTCATCTGACATCGTTATGCACCTCGCTTTCTATATTTTTTCATACCTAATTTACATTGTTAGATTATAATCTTTATAATTAGTGTACAGCCCTGGATGATGTCCTGTCAATCAAATTATATTATAATCGGTAACTAATTATAACCATTTTATTTTAATCGGCATTAAAACAGTGCACAGATCATCCATGCACTGTTCCTTCAGCTCTTTATACATCAGCCTGTAAGGGTATTTCTTCGCCCCCTAAACTCTGATTCACATACCGGGCTGCGACAAATAAATAATCTGATAAACGGTTGAGATAGGAGATAACGAGTGGGTTCACGGTCTCTTCATTAATTCCAATCGCTAATCGTTCCGCTCTTCTTGCGACCGTTCGTGCTGTATGTAATGCACTTGAAGCACGATGCCCAGATGGCAAAATAAATGTCTGCAGTGGTGTCAGTACCTCATCCCATGCATCAATTTGTTCTTCTAGTTCATCAATGTGGCTTTGCTTTAATTTCCAGCTCACTTCCCGGTCATTCGGTGTTGCAATTTCCGAGCCAACATGGAATAAAATCGTTTGTACTCGGTGCATTTGTTGAAGAAAGTCGGTTTTCAGCTCCCACTCTTCCCCATCTAGAAAACTTAAAGCTAACCCAATCATGGAATTTGTTTCATCACATGTTCCGTAAGCTTCCACACGTAAGTCTGTTTTTGGTACCCGTGATCCATAAACTAAAGATGTTGTCCCTTTATCACCTGATCTTGTATAAATCCGCATTTTTAATACCCCCTATTTGTGTCGATCTCATTCAAATATGTATTTTCTTCAGCTTGATAGACGCGTAAGTTCTCTGTAAATATCTCAAGTGCACGTGTGACATATTCTGAAGACACACCGGAAATATGCGGTGTCACGGTAATATTCTTCTCTAGCCAAAATGGATGTTCCGCTGGCAATGGTTCCGTTTCAAACACATCTAGAATCGCATGGGCGATTTCTTCCTGTTGAATAGCTATGAGTAAATCCTCGCTCTTCACAGCTTGACCACGACCAATATTCATAAAAACAGCCTGCTCAGACATGAGTTTGAACTCTTTCTCTGTGAATACATGCTGTGTTTCTACTGTACTCGGTAAAACAGATACGATAAAGTCAGCATCAGGTAAGAGCGTGTGCAAATTTTCCATCGGCTCATTGACATCAAAGTGTTTTACAGACCGACCACTTCTTGAGATGCCCCATGTTTTCATTTGGAATGCTTTAGCAAGACGGGCAATTTCTTCGCCAATGGCACCTGCTCCAACAATTAAGATCGTCTTTCCGGTGATCTCCTTCACACGTACAGTCTTATCCCAGATCTGATTCCCTTCATTTTCGCTGATCAGCTTTTCCTGGCGATACGTTTGCAGCAACATGGATATCGTATATTCACCCATTGGTACTTTGTGAATGCCTCGCGCATTTGTGACACGTACCTGCTTCTCCTCGATTGCCTTAAATGGCATCCGTTCCAATCCCGCTGACATGACCATAATCCATTCGAGCTGAACAGCTTGTCCCATTAATTCCGGGGTCAAATCCTCCCCATAGGTCACTAAGACTTTAGCTTCTGATAGAAATGGTTGCGCTTCTGTCATCGTGTCCCGAAATATAAAAGTCTCGGTTGGAAAATCGGCTTGCAATCGATCTTGATGTCTCGTTGAAACCGCTCCCGAAAAAAGTATCGTCAAAAAAACCCCTCCCTTTATGTTGCATTCTCTATATTTATCATAAACGTTTTCACCGCAATGAACAATCTAAAGGTAGGAGATCCGTTCAATAGTAGATCAGATTTAATCCCGTCTTCTTTGTGGAAGCTGTTTTTTAATTGTATGCATCATTATTTTTAAATCGAGTTTAAACGTACCATGTTTGATATAATATAAATCGTGAATAATCTTTTCATCATGTTGATCATTGTACTTGTTCTTAAGTTGAGCATACCCGATTACACCAGGCCTTACAGCCAATCGCTTCATTTGATCATCATTATAATACATCGTCACTTCAGGTGTTTCCGCTTCTGGTCCGACTAAACTCATCTCCCCTTTGAGCACATTGAAGAGCTGAGGTAGTTTATCAATATGGTACTTCCGTAATGTCTGACCTGTCTGTGTGATCGTTTGTTGTTGATTTGGAATGATGGTGAAATTATCCGACACCCCTTCTTCCCAGGATGCGGGAACAGGATAAGGTGGCAGTGACCGAATCATCTGCGACGTATTTGTCAATGTCCGAAAACTCCACATTATAAACGGTTGATGATGTTTACCCATTTGCTGTTGCTTGTGTAAAATCGGTGCCCCTTCTCGTTTATAAACCCAATAACTAATGAATAATAGAGCAGGCATGGCGAATAGAAGTAATATAAAACTGATAATCAGATCAAGCAGCCGCTTCCCGATTAAATAGACTTTATTTTTAATGCCCTTTCTTGTCCGCATCATTGCTCTGGATTTTAAATTTGATTCAACCAACATCGTTTCACCTCACTCGATTATCCTAAGATAATTACATCTCACCACTACTACGATACGTATTCAAAAATCAAGAATCTATTCCTAAGCAAGCAAAAAAATCAGACAACCCCTCACATAGGAATTGTCTGATGATCGTTAAATCAATATATAATGGTTATTGGTTATCTTTAATATCTTGTAAGGCTTCTTCAACATGGCCTTTTACTCGTACTTTGCGATATTCTTTTTGTAAGTTACCTTCTGGATCGATAATAAATGTTGAGCGTTCAATTCCATAATATTCTTTCCCGAAGTTCTTCTTTAATTTCCAGACGCCAAACTCATCTGCTAGTTTATGTTCCTCATCTACCAATAAGCTAAATGGAAGATCATGTTTCTTGATAAACTTTTGGTGACTATCTTCCCCATCTGGACTAACACCCAAGATGACTGCATTTAAATCACTAAAGTTCTCATATGCATCACGAAAATCACAGGCCTGTGTCGTACAACCTGGGGTCATATCTTTCGGGTAAAAATAGAGCACAACATGTTTCCCGGAAAAATCAGACAAACTGACGGCTTCCCCTTGTTCATTTTCTAAGGTGAAATCAGGTACTTTTTCTCCTACTTCTACTGCCATTAATAATCCCTCCATACTAATCTTCTAGCCATAAGTATAGCATAATCAAGCATGTTCCGCTTTACTCATACATACCCTTCCTTTTCGCTTACTCGCTCTTTTGTATAACAAGTCGAAGCATAAAGGCAGTTGGTAAAACATAGCCAATTAACGCCTCAATTAATGCGATGAACCGACCGATTCCTATCGGGATAATATCCCCATAGCCGATCGTTAACAACGTGACCCCACTAAAATAAAAAGAATGGATGAGTGATCCAAGTATACTCACTTGTCTTAATTCACCATGTTCGACAAGAAGGATTCCTTCGAAGGACAAAATAAAATAGATTAAACCAAATCCTAGCATGACAATCGTATAAATGACGAGCAAAGTGTAAAACATTTCACTAGAAAAGCTACTCGCCCCCATCTTTCGATCATGTTCTGTCTTGTTACCTTGAATAAATCCAATTAAGCTTTTCCACATAATGATACAGATGATGACGACAACAATGCATAAAAAAAGGTTCATATAATCCCCTTCTTTTTAAGATTTTAGAAGACCAATGCCTTTTTTAGCGCATTGTATCTCTTACTATGCTTATGCTCGTCCCTCTAATGATTCCCTTTTTTATAAAAATATAAGTAGCAGAAGAGGCGATTGAATCCCGTATATGAAAACTTCCCATTAAAATACCCGGACCAACATGCGTAAAGCATCTTGATCCGGGTATCCTATTTTTATAATTTAATGAAATTCATATAATTGGCAATTGATCAAAGTCTTGTACTTGATAGAGATCATAATAACTGCCTTGTTGACGCATAAGTTCTTGATGTGATCCTACTTCTTTAATTTCACCGTGTTCAATAACGACAATTTTATCAGCATGCGTAATGGTTGCTAACCGGTGGGCGACAATAAATGTTGTTCGCTCAGAGGCTAAGTTTTCCATCGCATGTTGGATGCTTTGTTCACTTTCTAGATCCAATGCTGATGTCGCTTCATCAAAGATAAGAATGGGTGGATTTTTCAAGAATACCCTGGCAATCGCTACACGTTGTTGTTGCCCACCTGATAATTTAACACCGCGTTCGCCAACTAACGTATCATATCCATAGGGTAAGTCTGTAATAAATTCATCTGCATTCGCCGCTTGTGCAGCTGCTCGTACTTCAGCATCTGATGCTTCTGGATTCCCCATGCGAATATTCGTTGCGATGGATTCACTGAATAAGATATTGTCTTGTAAAACCATGCCAATATTATCCCGTAATGAGCGTGCTTTAACATCTCGAATATCGATACCATCAACTTTGATTGCCCCACCTGTTACATCATAAAAGCGTGGAAGTAAGCTGATAAAGGTCGATTTACCGCCACCACTCATGCCGACTAAGGCGATGGTTTCGCCCTTTTCCACTTGTAAATTGATTCCCCTTAAGACGGGAACCCCTTCATCATAGTGGAATGCGACATTCTCAAATTCAACCGATCCTTCAATCCGTCCTAAATCGGTTGCTTCCTCTTTATCCGTAATATCATAGTCTTCATTGTAAAACTCAAATACCCGATCAATCGAGGCAATCGACTGTGTCAATTCGGTTGATGCATTGACGAGTCTCCGTAATGGACTATATACTCTTTCCATATATCCGACGAAAGCAACCATCGTTCCCAATGTTAGATTACCTGTAATTACTTGATAACCCGCAAATGCAATGACGATTAATGGCGCTAAATCAGTAATGGTATTCGTTACTGCGAATGTTTTCGCGTTCCAACTTGTATGGGATATTGCTTTATTTAAGAAATTCTTATTCCGTTTGGTAAATAACTCTTGTTCATGATCTTCCAAAGCAAAACTTCTGGTGACCGGCATGCCTTGTACACGTTCATGCAAATGTCCTTGAACTTCCGCGAGTGCCTGTGAGCGGTCACGTGTTAGCACTCTTAACTTCGCATAAAAATATTTCA
The DNA here is from genome assembly GCA_035302925.1 of Virgibacillus sp. GTDB lineage: Bacteria > Bacillota > Bacilli > Bacillales > Amphibacillaceae > CALAMD01. The sequence goes on from DATGSG010000095.1 coordinate 8,722, forward strand.
CTGCGAAGCCATATAGCGGAAAGAGAATAATGGATGCGAGCGTCAGCCACGGATCCATCGTTAACATAATCGTAATGGCGATTAGAATCGTAACTAAATCCAACCATAGATTCATCAAACCTGTGATAACAAAGTTCTTCGTCTGCTCCACATCATGTACAACCCTAGAAATAATCTCGCCTGTTTTCGTATCGGAGTAGTATTTTAAACTTAATTTTTGAATATGGTCAAATAGTTTCTCACGAATATCGAATAAAATATGGCTGGCAACCCACTGGGCTAGGTATTGTCTTGCGTATTCAATCGGTGGACGTAAAACGAGAAAGATAATAAAGGATATTCCCATTAACCAGAACAACTTACTAATTTTTGCTGCATCAACTAAGTTTTCGGCATTAATTATATTATCAATCACATATTTTAAAATCAACGGTATTAATAAAGGAATAGCAAACTTTAATATACCGATTAGAATGGTCCATAAAATCTTCCATTTATACGGTTTTACAAATTTCATATACTGCTTAATTGGCTTCATTACCTAATCTTCCTTGCTAAAGTTATCTCTCGATACTATATTTAATCTTCATTGAAATGCGATTCTTGACGATAGGTTAAAAATTGTTCATACCACTTATCAATAAACCCCGGTGCAAACGGACCTTCCCGTTGTCTGACCATGCTGATGAGTTGGTCAACATGCTGATATAAGATCTGATCGAGTGCGGGTGGATAATTCATTTCATCTTTGTGTACGGCATATTCATCTTCATCTAATAATGTATAGGTCATATCCGGATATACTTTTAAATCGAGGTCATAATCGATATATTTCAACATATTATGCTCATATAAAAAAGGCGATGCAAGATTACAATAGTAATGGATGCCATCACTTCGTATCATCCCGATCACATTAAACCACGCTTCAGAACTAAAGTACGAAATAGCAGGTTCTCGAGTGATCCATACTCTGCCATCACTTTCCATTACTTCTGCCTTATCATTCGCCCCGATAAAGATTTTATTTGTTCCTTTTAATACATAATTTTGTCGCCACACTCGGTGCAACAATCCATCATGTTTATAGCTTTGAACAATGATCTCAGACCCTGCATCAGGAACATTCATGACAATCTTCCTTTCTTTATCGCCTACCTTTATGTCATCTTCATTATTTCGTCTAACCTTAAGTATAAAGCTAGCCATATGAAAACTAAAGTATTATGTACTGTAGTGACCGACCACAAATGAATCGGCCCTATTATTTTTACTCTTTTATACCGAGTAATATGCGATACATCTCCGGCTCTTTCACAAGATCGGCAATCGTATACTTATCCAATACCGTTAAATAGGCTGCTAATGCTTCATGAAGCACATGTTTTAATCCACAAACCGGTGTGAGTACACAGTTATTATTCTCGCTATTAAAACATTCCACCATATGGAAGTTTTCTTCCGTTTCTCTCACAATCGAACCGATCGTCACTTCTTTTGGATTTTGGGCCAATGTTATTCCACCACCCCGACCACGTGTCGTTGTGATCACCCCAATTTGTCCCAGTTGATGAATGACTTTTGTTAAATGATTTCGTGATATCTGATAGGCCTCTGTAATTTCTGTAATGGTCGACTTTGTCTCTGGACCTTTAATCGCTAAATATATTAAAACGCGTAACGAATAATCTGTATAATTGGTTAGTTTCATTTTCATCACCCTTTTCATTATAACATGTTTCAACCATCCACTTATGTCCAAACAATGGCGTGAATGTGAAGGCTTTATGAAGCTTCCTCCCTAGCCCTTGTACCTTTAATCAATCCACGTTACAGTAAAGGTACATTATAAATGCATGTTTAAAAGGAGAGGGAAATAAATGACATTATCAGCCCATACAATTCAGACAATTAAAGCAACCGTACCCGTTCTTGAGGAACACGGTGAGAACATTACAACTGTATTTTATAAAAACATGTTCAACAATCATCCTGAATTATTAAATATCTTTAATGAAGTAAACCAAAAGCGTGGAAAACAACAACAAGCACTTGCCAATATGGTGTATGAAGCAGCCAAAAACATTGATCAACTTGAAGTTCTTTTAGATGAGGTCAAACTTATTGCAGAAAAACACCGTGGTTTACAGATTAAACCTGAACATTATCCAATTGTCGGGAAATATCTATTACTCGCTATTAAAGAGGTTTTAGGTGAGGCAGCAACAGATGAAATTATGACAGCTTGGGAACAAGCATATGGTGTGATTGCCCAGTTATTTATTGATCTTGAAACTGAAATGTATCAAGAAGCTAAAGATCAAGTCGGTGGTTGGGATGGGTTTAAAGACTTTGTTGTTGTCGATAAAGTCAGAGAGAGTGATGCGGTCACATCTTTTTACCTAGAGCCTAAAGATGGAAAAGTCCTACCAGCATACCAATCTGGGCAATATCTCACGATTCGCGTTACCATTCCCGGTGAAGAATATATGCACATTAGACATTATACGTTATCAGCTACATCAAATACGAAGCAATTTCGCATCTCTGTCAAAAAAGAAGCAGACAATGAGCCACACGGAAAAGTATCAACCTTTCTACATGATCACGTTGAGATCAATGATATATTTGAAGCAAGTGTGCCAGCAGGAAACTTCACTTTAAATGAGGAGTCAAATCCAATCACCTTTATTAGTGGTGGTGTTGGAATCACACCGATGATCAGCATGTTGGAAACATTAGCTAAAGATAAATCGGACCGTGAGATCACCTTTGTTCACGCCGCTCAAAATGAATCAGTCCATGCTTTCCATCCAACAGTCAGTGAACTAATCAAGGATTTACCACGTGCGCGTTATATCTATGGATATGATAAGCCTGTTAATAAAGAAGGTAAACACGATTTTACCGGGTATGTTAGTGAAGCCGTTTTAACAAAAGCAATGAAGCCAGATGCTATTTACTATATTGTCGGTCCTGTTCCCTTCATGGAGCATGTTGCAAGTCTGTTAGCAACATTAAATGTTCATAAAGACCAGATAAGATACGAATTATTTGGCCCTGCACAAGACATCTTAAAGGAAGCACAAGTCGTTTCTTAATTAAAATAAACAGTCATTCCGGTATTGACGTGCCCCATAAAGCTAGAGTTTTAATTATGCAGCTGTTTGGCTGGTTTGAGTCCGGTATTGCACTGGACTTAAACCGGCCAATTTTGTTTTTATACGTTCATTATTATAGTAATCAATGTACTCCTCAATTTCTTGCTTTAACTCTTCATATGCCATTAACTTTTCCCCATAATAGATTTCTTGTTTGAGAATCCCAAAGAAATTCTCCATTGATGCGTTATCTGCACAAGCTGCTTTTCTAGACATACTTTGGATAACTTTATTTGTTTTATATGTCTTCACCTACGTGTTGTGTTGATAATGCCATCCCTGGTCTGAATGAATCGTTGTGCGATATTCTGCTTCATTTTTAATAATCTCTATTGCTTGATTTAATGGTTCTTTGACGAAATCTAATGTCGGTCTGTTCGATATACCATAAGAAATAACTTCGCTATTATATAGGCCCATAATAGGACTTAAATATAGTTCCCGATCATCTCTACATTTAAATTCAGTGACATCTGTTACTAGTTTTTGGAGTGGGATATTTGTATCAAATCTTCTATTTAAACGATTTTTCGCTACCTTTCCAACAGTCCCTTTATATGACTTATAACGTGATTTACATTGGAATTTCCCACACTTTAAATCTATTTCTCCCATGATACGGCGATAGCCATATCTACCTTTGTTTTTGTGAGAAATTTCGTATATCTTTTCTTTCCATTCTTTGTCTGGATCTTCTTTCTGCATTTGCTTGATGTGATAGTGATAGGTTGCCTCTGGTATTTCTACGATGTGTAACACATCTCTTAATTTGAATTCAAAACTATATTTCGTCATCCAAAACACCCCTAAAGTTAGATTTTTCACTCTAACTTTAGGGGTGCAGTACCTAATTAAAGAGGTCACCCATTTTTTTATAAATACTCACAGATGACCTCTACTTATTTTGTTATTTATTCACGAAAGTCTAACAGTTTTTTGTTTATTTTCTTGGTTTGTCCATATATATCTTGGTAAATGGTAAACAATTTCTTATATGTTTCTACATTTTCTTTATCAGGAATGAATTCCTTTTCCACAGTTAAAAATTTATCTGCACATTCTTTCAATGAATCAAACCACCCACATCCATAGGCAGCTAACATTGCTGCTCCCATGCCTGGCCCTTGCTCACTTGAAAGTCTTATTATTTTTGCATCAAAAATGTCTGCTTGAATTTGAAGCCACTCTTCATTTTTAGCACCACCACCAATAGAAACAATCGTATCAATTGTTTTTCCGTTTTCGCGAAAAATCTGAATCGATTCATTCAATGAAAAGGTGATTCCTTCCAGGATAGAACGTACAAAATGTTTGCGTTCATGTGAACTGTCCATTCCAATGAAACTCCCCCTTATCGCAGAATCTGCATGTGGAGTTCTCTCGCCAACTAAATAAGGGGTGAAAAGTAGCCCATTCGAACCGGCTGGAACTGAATTTATATCTGACAATAAGTCGTCATAAGATTCATTGGGTGCAAATGTTTCCTTGAACCATGTCAAACTATATCCCGCCGATAAAGTAACGCCCATTGTATAAAATACCTCTGGGGCACCGTGGTTAAAATAATGAACTTTTCCTTGAAAATCCTTGTCTTCATTTGCTTCATAGGATAAAACCACACCAGATGTTCCAATACTGCAGAGTGTCTTGCCATCTTCTAAAATTCCTGAACCAATCGCACCGCACGCATTATCAGCACCACCCGCGAAGATACGAACCGAATTAGCAAGACCGGTCTCTTCAGCATAGTTTGCAGTAATATTACCGACCTCATCATGAGATCCTATTAATGGAGGACAGATATTGATATCAATATCTAACAAATCACATATTTCCTTACTCCAGTTTTTGTTAGGCACATCTAGTAAAAGTGTACCAGCGGCATCTGAATATTCCATTTGTAATTTCCCTGTTAGCTTATACCTTACATAATCTTTTGGTAAAACAAATTTTGATGCTTTAGCAAATAACTCGGGTTCATGCTTTTTTACCCACAGTATTTTCGGTAGGGTAAATCCCTCTAATGCAGGGTTCTTAGTTATTTCAAGTAAACGTTCCTTCCCAACTACATTATAAATATCCTCACATTCAGCAGTTGTGCGGGTATCGTTCCAAAGAATAGCATGACGTAAAACATCATTATTTTCATCAAGTAAAACGAGTCCATGCATTTGACCTGAAAAGCTAATCCCTTCAATATTTTCAGGATTACCATCAAAATTATTCATGAGATCAGACAGTCCTGCAACTGTCTGATCAACCCAATCTTTCGGATTCTGTTCACTATATCCTGTTTTTTCCTGAATTAAAGGTAAAGGCTTAGAAACTTCTTTAACTACATCCCCAGCTTGATTAACGAGAAGGATTTTTACTGCACTGGTGCCTAAGTCAACACCGATCACATATTTCATAGCAACACCCCATTCTTTTCTTTGTTAATATCTTATTCTCCTGCATAAGCTGTTAACAAATATTGGTTAATCGTTGCTTTAATCTCTTCTAGACGGCCTGATGTATTTTTGATTTCGGATAAGCTAAGGGCATGCTCTTCAAGTTTATGGAAGTCTGTATTTCCTTCCACCATGTCCTTTCCGACTCCTTTTCTGAAGCTACTGTAGCGGTCTTCAATAATATTTTCAAGAACTTTATCATCAATTAGATTTTGAGCGACTTTTAATCCAACTGCAAAACTATCCATTCCAGCAATATGAGCATGGAATAAGTCTTCAGTTTCAAACGAACCTCGACGAACTTTCGCATCAAAGTTTAACCCACCACGGCCTAAACCGCCATTTTTAAGAATTTCATACATGGCCAGTGTCGTTGAGTATAAATCAGATGGAAATTCATCAGTATCCCATCCTAATAATGGATGACCTTGGTTAGCGTCAACTGATCCTAACACATTATTAATTCTTGCATAATGTAATTCATGTTCAAATGTGTGTCCAGCTAACGTAGCATGATTAGCCTCAATGTTAAACTTGAAATGGTCTTGTAACCCGTAGCTTTGCAGAAATGCATACCCACTAGCTACATCAAAATCATACTGATGTGTTGTCGGCTCTTTTGGTTTAGGTTCAATCAAAAATTGTGCATCAAACCCGATTTCCTTCGCATAATCTTTTGCCATGTGGAAGAAACGTCCCAAGTTATCTAATTCAAGTTTCATATCTGTGTTTAATAAAGTTTCATATCCTTCACGGCCACCCCAGAACACATAGTTTTCTGCTCCGAGTTCTTTGCCTACTTCCAGTCCTTTTTTCACCTTTGCAGCTGCATAGGCGAAGACGTCAGCATTATTACTAGATGCTGCACCGTGAACGAAACGTGGATGTGTAAAGTTATTCGCTGTATTCCAAAGCAACTTTGTTTTACTATCTTTCATATAATCTTTAATCATTGATACAATCGTATCTAGATTTTTATTGGATTCTCTTAAACTACTCCCTTCAGGAGCTATATCTACGTCATGGAAGCAAAAATAAGGCACATTGAGCTTTTCAAAAAATTCAAAAGCCGCTTCTACTCTCACTTTTGCTAAATCCATTCCCGTGTATTTATCCCATGGACGAATCGCTGTTCCTACACCAAATGGATCGGATAAATCTTCGGTAAATGTATGCCAGTATGCAACACCAAAACGTAAAATTTCCTCCATCGTTTTACCGCCAATTTCTCCTTCTGGATTGTAGAATTTAAATGCAAATGGATTTGTTGATTTTGGTCCTTCATACTTGATATTGCTGATGTTGTTGAAATAGGTCATTGTTTAAAGCCTCCAATATATTATATTTACAGTTTTTAGCAACATGTAAATGTTTTCATTCTGCTTTCATTATAGCACTATTATGTTAGTTTGTTCAATGAATAAACTAAGTATTTGTTTATATTTACTATTCTCCGTATTGCTCTATCATTGCTTTAATATCATCATAACCGTCTCTAATTAAATTGGACAAAATACATGTATTGCTATTAAGATAGGTAAAGGATGGTTCTTGTCGTATAATAAATAATATGGCAGATTGTTTATTATCTAAAGGAGGACACAGCATTGAACTCTATGACCAGTAAGATTTACAACATTTTAGAATGGATTACGAAATTTGCCTACGTTAATTTATTATGGATTATTTTCACTCTGCTCGGTGGTGTCATCCTGGGTTTCTACCCTGCGACTACTGCCATGTTTGCTATAATACGTGATTGGCTACGAGGTAGGTCAGATCTACCAGTTTTACAAACTTTATGGAAGTATTACAAGCTTGATTTTCTGAAAAGCAACCTACTTGGGATTTTCTTGAACGTATTACTTGCATTAATAGCCGCTGATATATTTTATATTACCTTGAATGAACAGTTAACTTGGACTTACATTCCTTTATTTGCATTCATCCTAATTGTCGCATTATTCCTTTTCTTTATTTTCCCAAGCTTTGCACATTTTGATTTAAAGGTCATCCCTCTGATTAAAAATGCCTTTTTAATCATGATAATCAATCCAGTTTACAGCTTTCTTATGATTGTCAGCCTTGTTTCGGCCTATTTCATAATGCAATCCGTTCCTGCTCTTTTCTTTATTTTTGGCAGTACGACATATGCTTTTATAACAACTTGGCTTAGCCAACATGCCTTTGAAAAAATACAGTAACACAGGAAGTAATATTGAAAAATCACATACTTTTGTTTTTTTAAACATTACATAAAAAGACCACTTAATAAACTTTTTTAAGCAAGAAATGTATGGCATTCTTAATACGCGAGAATGTTTGACTACCTGGATGTCTATATATGCATCGGACATTATCCTTTTACCGCACTAGCAGAAATCCCTTCCATAATTTTGTCGCTAAAGAACAGGAAGGCAATAATGATAGGTAAGACACTGATGACTAATGTTGCACCAATCGCACCCCAGTCTGTCATATACTGTCCAATAAAGTTCTGAATTCCAACGGTTAATGTTTTATATTTATCAGAACTAATAAACGTATTCACAAATACAAATTCATTCCAGTTGTAAATCATATTGATAATAACCGTTGTTGACATAATGGGTGCAGAAATCGGCAAAATAATACGGAAAAATAAGATATTGATGGAACTTCCATCAATAATTGCTGCTTCTTCAATTTCTCGCGGTATTGTTGTATAAAACCCAAGTAAAATCATCACCGTTATAGGTAGATTATAGGTGGTATACGTAAGTACAATAGATAATGGATTATCAATTAAATTCACACTTAAGAACATGTTGTACAATGGAATGAGTGCGGAATGAATTGGAATCATCAATCCAATCATAATTATGCCTAGAACCAAACCGCTAAATTTCCACCTCATCCTTGTAATGGCGAATGTCGCCAAACTCGCAACTAAAACCGTTAATGCTGTTGCAATAACCGTAATCCAGATACTATTCCAGAAATACGTTCCAATTCCACCTTCAAATACTTTTAGAAAGTTTCCCCATTTTGGATCAAGTGGTACAGCGAATGGGTTTCCTGCGAAGATTTCCTGGTTTGTCTTTAATGAAAAAGTAAATAGCCACAGGATTGGAAATAGTTGAAACACGCCGACGATAGCCAAACAAACATATAATAAGAAATAGCCTATTTTCCTCACTATGTGACCTCCTAATATTGAATTTCTTCTTTTGTCTCTGTTAATTTACGGATGATTACTGTTACAATTAGGGTTATGATAAGTAATGAGAACCCAATTGCACTACCGTAACCAAAATCATTATTTGCAAAAGCTAATTTATACATATATGATGCCATTACTTCACTTGCCCCGTTTGGCCCACCGTTGGTCATAACATAAATCAAGTCAAAGTATTTCAATGACCCAACTATTGATAACACGATGGTTACTTTGAAAACATTCATAATTAATGGGACTTTAATTTTAAATGCAATTTGCAGTGGTGATGCTCCATCAACTTTTGCTGCTTCAACCAATGATTCTGGAATGTTTTTCAATGCTGCATAGTAAATCAAAATATAAAAACCTGCATATTGCCATATTATCGGAATAAAAATAGCGTATAATACGATGGATGGTTCTGCGAGCCATGCCGGTGGATTGTCAACGCCCAGTCCCGTCAGAATACTGTTAATCATACCATTAGACGGGTTGTACATTTTAATCCATAATTGTGCGATCGCCACAGAAGACAAAAGCATAGGTAATAAATATACTTTTCTTAATAGGTTTGCACCTTTAATCTTTGAAGCCAAAATTAATGCAACTGCTAAATAAATAAGTAAGCTAAGTGCAGAAAATATGGCTAGTAAAAAGGAGTGCCACGCACTATTCCAAAACTTCATATCTTGCAATGCTGCAATATAGTTTTCCAGACCGATGAATTCCATAGCTCCAATTCCATCCCAGTCCATCAATCCAAAGTATCCAGATAGAATTAAAGGAACGACAATAAGAACAGCTATTAAAAAAAGTGCTGGAAACGTATATAGGAATATAATCCATTTGTTGGACATTACTTTATTCATACAATCAACCCCATCGTCTTTTTGAATACTAAATTCTTCTTACGTATGCCACTCTTTTGTAGTTTCCTTTAAACATGCAAAGAAAAGGACTTACCCAAAATCCAGTATATGTCCTTTTCTTTTGCAATAATTAATGAACTGAATGAATTTCATAATTGCCATAATCAGCAACATCGATACAGCATGTAGTTAAGAATGGTTCAACGAAACTGTATGTTGTATCGGTGTTGCACTAAACTGGTATTATGAAATTCATTAAACTAGATAAGAATTACTCTTCTGACAATGCATCCTCATGAGTCTTAGCAAAATCTTCCGGAGTCACTTCTCCTCCGAATAAGGCTTGAATCATGTCTAAGTGAACTTGTGCTACATCTGCGCTCATTTGTACGTCTGCATATAATGTAATATTTTCTGCGGAATTCAAGTCATCTAATACATCTACATACATTTGTGGAAGCTCAAGAGAATCTGGGTCAACTTTTGTTGCAGGAATGATGCCTACATCAGTGACAGCCCTATCTCCCCATTGCTCTACAAGATAAGAAGCGAACTCTTTAGCTTCTTCTTTTGTATCAGATTGTTCAGATACGAACAATCCTACACCAGGTCCACCTACATAGTTGTTCATGTCTCCACTATCATCAACTGTTGGGAATTTAAAATATCCAACTTTATCTCTAAATTCTTGTGGAACATCATCGTTTGTGGTGAAGTTTGGTAGATCCCATGTTGCAATTAGGTACATTGCTGCTTGTTCTTCCATAAACATACTTTTTGCTTCTTCGTCAGCAAGCCCGTTAAATCCTGATACAAACGAATCCTCTTCAACTAGTTCTTGAAGTTCTTCAGCAGCTTGAACTAACGCCGGATCTTCGAAAGAAATTTCACGATTGATTGCTTGCGTTAATACATCTTCATCGTCGCCGAGTCTATTTGCTAAATACATGTACCACATCGAGCCTGTCCAAGCATCTCTATTACCTAATGCAATCGGATTGACACCATTATCATTTAATGTGGTAACAACCTCTTTTAACTCATCTAACGTTTGTGGTTCTTCTAAGCCGTGCTCATCAAAAATTGCTTGGTTATAAAAAATAGTAGATATATTTAACTCTAAAGGTAGTCCATATGTTGTATCGTCAACCGCAAAGGCGTCAAGTGTTCCAGAAACAAAATCATCTTCATTAATCACATCATCTAATGGAGCATACATGTCTCCGTCGACATACGGTTCCATGTAACCTGCTGCCCATGTCATACCAACATCAGGTAGTTCATTAGATGTTGCAAGCACTTTAATTTTGTCTTTGTATTGCTCATTACTTAATACTTCCAAGTCAATCTTAACATCTGGGTTTTCCTCTTCGAAATCAGCAATGATTTCGTTCATAATTTTGTAGTGCTGTGCTGAACTACCTTCTGGCCATAGGTGCATGAATTTAACTGTTTTACTATCGCCAGAACTAGATTCACTATCTCCCCCTGCATCGTCTGAACCGCCGCAGGCAACAAGAACTGTAATGGAAACTATCAATACAGCCAAAAATGAAACCGCTTTCTTAGCTTTCATTTATAAACCCCCCAAACACTTATTTTAGCTTATCTATAATAAGCCTATTTTTATATTAACAGAACTCGCATCGTTTGTCTAGTGGATGAACAAAGTGTATAATAGAGCTATAGTATTAAAAGCAGTATAATATTTTAACTCACGGAGGTGCTTAAAGAGCCTTGTTATCCAAATAAAGAAAGCGTATTCCTAAAAAATTATTTGGGGTATTTCTAATTTATCTTAAGTAAACGTTTCCGAAAAAATAAACTATTGAGGTGGATAATATGACAACCATACAAAATCCAATTTTAACAGGATTCAATCCAGATCCCAGCATTTGTCGTGTTGGAGAAGATTACTATATTGCCGTATCAACATTCGAATGGTTCCCTGGTGTTGGAATCTATCACTCCAAAGATTTGAAGAACTGGCGTTTGATTTCCCGACCATTGAATCGTCTTAGCCAATTGAACATGATGGGTAATCCAAATTCTGGTGGAATTTGGGCACCTTGCCTTTCCTACAGTGATGGAAAGTTCTGGCTCATTTATACTGATGTTAAAGTAACCGAAGGACAATGGAAAGACTGTCATAACTACCTTGTGACCTGCGATACCATTGATGGTGAATGGTCTGAACCAGTTTACATGAACAGTTCAGGCTTTGATCCATCTTTATTTCACGATGATAATGGTAAAAAATATTTTACTAATTTAATGTGGGATCAACGCGTTGGCAACCATAACTTCCAAGGAATTGTGATGCAAGAATATGACTCAGACGAAAAAAGGTTAGTTGGAAAGAAAGAAGTTATTTACAAAGGAACAGACGTGAAATTAACTGAAGCCCCACATATTTATAAGATGAATGGGTACTACTATTTATTAACCGCAGAGGGCGGAACTAGATATGATCATCAAGCAACCATCGCACGTTCCAAAAACCTTTGGGGACCATACGAGACACATCCAGAAAATCCGTTAATTACTTCCAATGTTCATCCAAGAAATCCATTGCAAAAAGCAGGCCATGGATCCATTGTGGAAACGCATACTGGGGAATGGTTTATTACTTACCTAATTGGGCGCCCTCTTCCAAAAGAAGGACAACCTTTGCTTGACCCAAGAGGATTCTGCCCATTAGGACGCGAAACGGCAATCGCACGTTTAGAATGGAATAATGACTGGCCATATGTGGTTGGTGGAAATCAGCCTTCCCTTGAAATTCAAGGCCCAGATATAGAAGAAGTCACATGGGACCCAGATTATGATCAAAAAGATGATTTCAATTCAGAAACACTAAATATGAATTTCCAAACATTGCGTATCCCATTGGGTGAAGAAATTGCTTCCTTGAAAGAAAAACCAGGCCATTTACGAATTTACGGAAGAGAGTCTCTCACTTCAAAATTCACACAAGCCTTTGTAGCAAGACGCTGGCAGCATTTCAATTTCACTGCCGAAACAAAAATTGCCTTTAATCCAGAAAACTTCCAGCAGGCTGCCGGGATTGTAAATTACTATAATACAGAAAACTGGACCGCACTGCAGATAACATGGGATGAAGAAAAAGGAAGAGTTTTAGCGCTAACCACTTGCGATAACTTTACTTTTGATCAGCCTTTAAAAGGAAATGAAATTGTGGTTCCAGAAGAACTAGAGTATGTATATCTTCGTGTCAATGTTAAGACGAATGTTTACTCCTATTCTTATTCATTTGACAGAGCAAACTGGGAAGAGATTCCTGTTGAATTCTATTCTTATAAGCTTTCCGATGATTATATACAAGGTGGCGGATTCTTTACTGGGGCGTTCGTCGGTATGCAGTGTCAGGATACATCTGGAGAAAACATTCCAGCTGATTTCGATTATTTTGTTTATAAGCCTGAATAATCTTTTAGTGGACAGGCCAGCAGTAACATACTGGCCTCTTTTTTAATTTCTCCATAAATTTATTCATGTGTTTTATAGCCTTTTTTTAGGTTAATTCTTTTCTTTAAAGTGAACTCAAATTTCAATATTAAGTTAGCCACTTGGAGAAAATTCGTTGTACTTATTATTTGCGTCAGCCTTAGAGGGCTGATTTTGACCCTGATTTCATCTTGAATGCTAGGCTAGTTTAACTAATCCCTGTTCAAATAAAACAGCCGATTGTTGATCGTTTAGAATCCTTCTTAATAAATTATTGAGCGTCTTAAAAATACGTTTTATTGCTTTCCTAGAGTAATATAAGATTGCTTTTCCTTAAGGAATACATCAGGAGACCAGTCATGATGTAGTATATTTTCGAAAGCGAAATCAATAAATTCCATTGCTACTAGCAATTTTATTTTTGTGCAATAACTTTTTCTGTTTTGTACATACATGCCCCGTCCTGCTTCAGGGAGATAGGCTGTGTAGGACCTCCAGCCTAAAGTTGTGTCGTTGTTCCTCGCTCAAGCTCGTTGGCCGATAGTCTGATGAACGCGCCCTATCCCCCCTTACGATTACGCGATTAGAGTGCGCTGCCTTATGTAGCGAGGCAATTTCACCACGCTCAAAGGCTGATAGGTGTTTATTTTTATGGTTTTGTATGGTAGTCTCAGTGTAGTGTGTGCCATTATAAAACTTCCTTCTATTGTTTGTGTAGTAACTTCAATGATACACGAAATTTTATAATGGCAATTTTTTTGACTGAATTCAGATGGTTAACTTGATTATACAACTAGCCTCTTCAATTTCAATCGATATGTTATAAAAAGGCAATCATTTTTTATGATAAACTATCTTTAACACTGTCGATTTAATTGAATGAATTACATTATAAAGAAAGAGCTGAAATAAATGAAACCAAGCAAGACATGGAATCAACATGTTGTAAAAAGAGAAAACAAGTCTTTGGTTCTGGAAACCATAAAACAAAATTCTCCAATATCCAGAGCAAATGTTGCAAAAATTACCGGGCTAAACAAAGGGACTGTTTCATCATTAGTAAGTGAACTTATAACTAAACAAATAATCTATGAATCTGGTCCTGGGGAATCCAGAGGAGGCAGAAGACCTGTTATGCTGCTTTTTAGTAAAAAGGCTGGTTTTTCCATCGGCATAGATCTTGGGGTGAATTACATCCTTGGCATCTTGACAGATCTTGAAGGAAATATCGTTCATGAAAAAATGATTAATATTAAGGTAAAAGATTTAACTTATGAAGAAACACAAAATAATTTGTATAATATGATTGATTCCTTTCAAAATATTGCACCTACAAGCCCATATGGCATCATAGGGATAGGTATCGGTATTCCTGGAATTGTAAATACTGCTGGAAAAATTCTCCTTGCCCCAAATCTCGGATGGAGAAATATCAATTTAAAGACAATCATGAGTAAAAAATATAACATTCCGATCATCATTGAAAATGAAGCAAATGCCGGGGCATATGCAGAACAAAAATACGGCGCCGGTAAAAATCTTTCCAATATCATTTATGTCAGTGTCGGTGTAGGTATTGGGGTTGGTATGATATTGGGTGGTGAATTATATAAAGGAAAGAGTGGCTTTTCTGGGGAATTTGGCCATATGACAATCGAGACGAATGGGAAAAAGTGCAGTTGTGGCAGTCAGGGCTGTTGGGAATTATACGCTTCAGAACAAACCTTGATAGATGGCGCAAAGAATCAGGGGATTCACTTAGCTTCCGGTAAAGTTCTTTCACTTGAAAGTCTCTTGCTTTTGGCTGAAGAGGGAAACAGGCAAACCATCCAGCTATTCAACCAAATCGGTGACTATTTAGGAGTTGGTTTAAATAATATAATTAATATTTTCAATCCGGAACAAGTTATCATTGGCAATCAAATGGCTCAGGCAAAAAAATGGATACATCCAGCTTTAACTAACCGCCTAGGTTCTCAGGCTCTCTGGTTTCAGCAAAAAGATTTGAAGATTAATTATTCCAGTTTATCAGCCCATTCCACCGCATTGGGGATGACGGTATTTTCACTGAATAACTTTTTCAACAATCACCTTGGACAAAATGAGTGAATCAAATAACTTCGTAAACCGCATCGACATTAACTGCTTGATTTGTGTCCTATAAATAGTTTCGATATTATAATGGTTTATGGATCTTATCCATCTTATAGTACCTTAAAATGGAATTCACTCATTATAATTTTGAAAAAGTTGGGAATAAACTTTCAATCCAGATTTTAGCTATTAATAAATCACCACCATTATTCATATGAACTCCATCTGTTGGTAATTTGTCCCCCCCATTTATCAGATAATCAATATTTTTTTGTGGGTTGGAACTACAATGCTGAATATTTCCCACCCATTTTTAAACAATTTCAACATAATACTTCAGCATGTTATTCCCCTTAGAGTCAACTTGCTCTTCTATTATGCTAGGTTCCATCAACACTATCTAAGTACTTGTTTTTTAATGATATTGATTGATATTTCTTCAAATAGCTTGGACTAATTGTATAATCAAGTTACCCTCGATTTTAAACGCATCTTGTTACAATGTTTCGAAACACTAACTTTCAATTAAACACTCAGTATCCATGTAACGTGAAGTGATCATTTCTAGCATAGGTAGTAGCTCATCATCATTGGAGTAAACTAAATCATAGCGATATTTTCCTTCTAACTATTTTTTTACATTATAATATAATTTCATTTCTGTGGCTTGTCATGATTGAATTATTTACACTTATCATAAATAACTTCTACATTTTCTATTCCAATATCTAACTTGGCGAACACTCTTTCATCTGAAGTATTATAACCTGCCGATATTTTATTTAACTCATACTTATGAATTACTTTTCCATTAAAGATCAACTCCTAATTATCTAACATTGATTTAAAGCGATTTCCATCATAAAACACTTTTATCTTCATCAATAGCTTGAGCCCATTCATTTTCTATCCTTTTATATTCGCTTAAATTCACCGCACTTGATTGAGATGCCAAATTATCTAGTTCCGGCGAGCCACGGAATCGATCACCTGCCAAATGACCTGCGTGATCACATTGCCACATCTTTGTACGTTTCGGCACCCGTAATTGCTTTTGCATCAAAAGTTTGAACCGTTACATTTAACGCAATTTATTATATGAAAGAGAAGATAGGAAGCTGATCTGGTATGTAAATTACATACCAAATAGAAAGAGAGCTTTCCGCAGAAAGCTCTCTCGTGTTAAAAATACATAGCTCGTTTATTGATGAGAAACTTATTACATCGTGATAAGCTTTTCATACGAAAATAAACGAGTTTTTTGTTATTTTTTCTTTTGTTGAGATTTTTGATTTTGTTTCTTTACTTCTTGTGCGTCTGTCTCAGAAGCAAACTCTGTACCAAATTGACCCTGTTGTGCTTGTTGAGCTGCTTGCTGATTCTGTTGTTTAACCTTTTCTACGTTCGTTCCTGCAGCAGATTTTTTTGGGTTCTTACTCATCACTATCACCTCCGCAGTTATTAACTTATCCACTTTTATCATTCTTATCCTAAAATAATTAATTTATTTCATTTTAATGAATTTCATTCTGATTAATGATGTTGACAGATCATGTCTCCGCTGATAAATACTTCATCATATTCAAATGCGAAACAGGGAATGGATAAGCTGATAAATCTGCTTCCGCTACAAAACGAAAGGGTTCCTCTTCGGGACTTGTTTCGTCTGTAATTGCATGATAGATCTCTAATTGCCAAATAATATGTGAAAAAACATGTTTTAATTTTCCTTGTTTCCCTTGGAGTGAAATCGTTAAGCCATATTCTCCATACACCCAATTTTCAATATGATCCATACCGATTTCATTGATCGGTACCATAGGGAATTGCCAGAGATCTGCTAATAAACCTTTGTTCGGGCGTTTTTCGATCACATATTCATTCTGTTTATTTTTAATTAATAAGGCAACATATGGAATTGTCTTTTGCTTCTTTGCTTTCGATTTAATCGGTAATTGTTCAGCAATGCCTTCATCATAGGCACGGCAATGTTGTTGCACCGGACAAATCGTACATTCCGGTGCTTTCGGTGTGCAAATAAGCGCTCCTAATTCCATAATTCCTTGATTAAATGAAGAGGGATCCTCTTGAGAGATGAGTTCGCGAACATGAGCTTCAAACAACCTCTTCACTTTTGGTTGGGCAATATTTTCTTCGATTTTTAAGACACGTGAGAGCACACGCATGACGTTCCCATCAACAGCTGGTTCTGGTTGGTTGAAAGCAATGGATAGAACAGCCCCTCTTGTATAAGGACCGATTCCTTTTAGTGAACCCAATTCTTTTGGATTGCTAGGTACTACACCACCATATGTGCTCACCACTTCCTGCACCGCATGTTGTAAGTTTTTAACGCGGGAATAATACCCTAAACCTTCCCAAGCTTTTAAAACAGCTTGCGGATCCGCTTGGGCAAGATCAAAAACAGTTGGATAGAGAGTCATAAAGTGTTCATAATAGGGTATAACAGTATCAACCCGTGTTTGTTGAAGCATAATTTCAGAAACCCAAATTTTATAGGGATCATTCGTTCTTCTCCAAGGGAGATCACGTTTATTCAGCCGATACCAAGTTAGTAAATCTTGCTGAAATGCATAATTGTCAATGGTTTGTAGCGATATATCACTCAATACTTCACATCCTTATGGTACACTTAAGTTGTACGTATCTTTGAATCGTAGTAGCCTAATCCTGAATCAAATCTGTTGATGAAAAATCGATTCCTTTACAGACAAAAAAATAGATGCACCTTATGAATAAAGGGAGGATTGACAAATGGACACAGGAACACATATTGTAATGGGGGTTGCAATCGGTGGTTTAGCAACATTAGACCCTGTCGTAGCCAATGATCCTACTTTATTTAATGCTGTTTTCATTGGAGCCATTATCGGCTCACAAGCACCTGATTTTGATACGATTTTAAAATTAAAAAACAATGCCATTTATATTAGACATCATCGTGGTTTTACACACTCTATACCTGCCATGATCATCTGGGGTATTTTGATTGCCTCGATCATATACATGTTCGTACCGCAAGTTGATTTTCTACATTTATGGGCCTGGACATTTGTAGCGGTCATTCTTCATGTGTTGGTAGATGTCTTTAATGCTTACGGAACCCAAGTACTTCGACCCTTTTCTAATCGTTGGGTAGCGTACGGATTTATCAATACGTTTGACCCTTATATTTTCCTCATGCACATTGCTGGGATTGTCGCTTGGTTTCTTGGGGCCAACCCAGGATATACATGGTTCATTATTTATGTCGTGTTACTGTTATATTATATTAAACGGTATATGGATAAACGTGAAATTGTTCAAATGATCACTGATTATTATCAAGATGTCGAACAAGTCGTCACTTCTCCAACCGTGAAACAAAACAATTGGCGTGTAGCTGTCGCGACGCCCGATCATTATTATGTGGGAACAGTGGAAAATGGACATATACAAATCGACGATAAGTTCGATCGGATCCCTTTACCAAAAACGCCCCTCATGCAAAAGGCACAACATGATAAAAACATCTCGGCTTTCCTATCCTTTTCACCCATTTATCGGTGGGAAATCACTGAATATGAGCATTATACCGAGATTCGTTTCATCGATTTACGCTATCGTTCAAAAGGGCATTACTCTTTCGTCGCGGTCGTCCAAATTAATTCGTATATGCAATTAAAAAATTCATATACAGGTTGGATCTTTTCTGAAAGGAAATTGCAAAATAAACTCTTTTCGAGTGACAACCCGATTTAAAACAGCCGGTAGATCTCTACCCGCTGTTTTTTTATCTTTTTTAATTAGGATGCTACTTTATCACTTAGTAATGCAATCGGGATTGCTTCTTCTTCCTCATACATTTCATTTAATAAATTAATTCGGTGGCCCCATGCCATCATACCGTTAATATAATTGATCTTAAATGTATGCCCTGGGTCCCCGTTTAGTTCGTGAATATCGCCAGGATGAAAAGAGTCTGGATTAATCATATAAGACAGGACAATTTGCATTTTTCGTTCATTGATCGCCACTTGACTTAATTCCCCCAACTGCTCTGCTTTCATTGCCTTTTCTTTCAATCTGCCCACTTCTTCACGTAATTGCTCAATCGTAAAATCACTGTATCGGTAACTCATTCCGTATCATCCTTTACTTATTAAATTTATGTCTGCTCGATTAGGGAAGGAAGAGCATCCTCAATCATCCCAATCGAAAAACCTTGGCGATACAATCCTTCTTTTAATTTATTGCGTAGTTCATAATCGTCATACTTCCCTTGATACCGACGTAGAAGTCGCTCTCCATGATGTTGAAGTGCTTCGAGTTCTGCATCTTGATCCGTTTCTTCACGGTATTCGGATCGGACATCATTGATAACTTCTCTTGAAAAACCATTCCGGATTAAAGTCGACTGCATTTGATCCAATTGTTTATTAAAAGAATGCTTACTACTTTGTCGGATTTTCTTTTCCGCGACTTTCATCGCTTTCTCGTATTGGATTCCGTACGTATATTGCTCCACCGCTTGGCGAGCAATTTGTTGTGTGACTCCCTTTTGCATCAGTTCTTTTTCAACGAGCCCAGGACCCTTTGTTGTTGTTTGAATCCTCGTATTTACAAAAGCGATCGCAAATTCCTCATCATTGAGTAATTTTCGACTGTTTAACTTGTTTATAATTTCTGTAATATGTTCACGATCGACCTCTTTTTTAAGGAGGTAATCACGAATTTCCTTTTCTGTACGCATTCGATAACCTAAATAACGAATAGCTTGATCATATGATTTATGTATAGAGTCCTGTTGGACAAGTTTTCTCATCATAGCTTCATCTAACTCGAGCCCTTTTCGCAAGCCGAATTCGATTAATATATCTTCATCTACACTAAAACCATATTGTTCACCTTGACCACCGTCTATAAAAATATTATAGCGATGTTTACTTCTTTTTTGCGTCGTGATCCGGGTAATTTTCATCATATCACTCACCCCTTCCTTTTATAATACCATGAAATGATCAGGTGAACACAACAATAAGAGTCTTGCATCATGCTGTTCACCATCTAAGGTGTGGGGGTTATGAGGAATCTATTCACGGCGGATAGCTCAGGATTTATCGGGTCATGACGATTCTTTTTTAAAAAAAGAGTCATTTTTTTAGTCATTCATGTTATACTACTACTATAACAGATCATACACGAAAGGAGCCCTTGATCCGTGTGCTTATCCGACTTGATTTCGAATCAAAAAAGCCCATCTATACACAACTTGTGCAACAAATTATTACCGGTATTGCGAAACAAGCAATACTGCCTGGTGAACGCTTGCCATCCGTACGATCATTAGCCGCTGATATCGGCATCAATCATCATACCGTTCATAAAGCATATCAACAATTAAAACAAGATGATTTCATTTTAATCCATCGCCAACGTGGGGTTGTCGTTAATCCAGCCGGTATACCACAGGCTGATGAAGCATATAAAGAAAAGATAGCTGAAAAAATACACCCCATGATTGCAGAATCAATCTGTCGCGGGATGAGCGAAGAGGATTTTCTAGCATTTTGTTCCACACTATTTAATGAATTTACGGAAAATGAAAGGTGATGATCACATGAATACCATGATTGTATTACTTGTTAGTCTATTCATCCCTATCTTTATTACGATGATGTTCATTCCTTACTGGACACGACGAACAGAAAGTTTTGGCGTCTCCATTCCTGAAGATGAATATCATAGCGTTTCCTTAAAAAAGATGCGCAAGCACTATGTATGGACAACACTCGGATTAAGCTTCTTCATGATGATTTCCTTTGTCATCTTTGGGATGGCGACGACAAGCGAAGATTTTATTGGTATTGTATTTTCCATCATGGTCAGCTTATACATCATTGCTAGTTTTATTATTTATCTCGTATTTCATCGCCAAATGAAACGGTTGAAAGAAAAACAAAATTGGGCCGCTAGCAAGACAGAACAACTTGTCATTGATACGGCCTTTCGTGAGGAAAAACTAAACTATTCAAACTGGTGGTTTATCATCCCTTTTCTGATCGCCATCGGGAGTGCAATGTTATCCTTTCGATATTATCATTTGATTCCCGATCAAATTCCCATGCAATATAGCCTTACGGGTGAGGTGACAAACTGGGCGGATAAATCATATCGTACAATTCTGATCTTTCCCATCATACAAGTATATATGACACTTCTATTCATATTCATAAACACAGTGATTGGCAAGTCCAAACAGCAAATAAGTGTAATTGATCCTGACCAATCCATACGGAAAAACAAAGTATTTAGAAGAAGATGGTCCCTATTCATCATTATTTCAGGGATCGCCATGATCCTTCTGTTCAGTCTCGTACAACTGTCATTTGTTTTCCCTATAAACGCGTATTTGTTATGGATTATACCGTCTGCACTTACCTTGCTTATGATCATCAGTACGATCATTCTTTCTTTTACCACCGGTCAGGGTGGGGCACGTATTCAATCCAGTACTGATAAAACAGGAAGCATCATTGAGCGGGATGACGATCAACATTGGAAGCTTGGGCAGTTTTACTTTAATAAAAATGATCCGAGCATCTTTTTAGAAAAACGTTTTGGAATCGGGTGGACGAATAACTGGGCACACCCGTTATCATGGATTATTATCATTGGGCTCATTGGATTAGCGGCAGGAATCCCGCTTTTATTAATGATCTAAACACTCACGAATATGGAGGTGACAAATATGCAGGAATCCCTAGCAGCAATCGACTGGGGCATAATCATGCCATTGCTTGTCATTCAAGCCATTCTAATGGTGATTGCTCTAATCGATTTGTGGCGAACTGAAGATACCAACGGACCAAAAAATTTATGGCTCATTATTATTATTTTCATCTCGATACTTGGACCTATTTTATATTTTGTTATTGGAAGGAGGAATCATTAAATGGCTTTGCTCACTGTTAAAAATCTGACGAAGAAATATGGTCATAACATAGCCGTGAACAACATTAGTTTTCAATTTCAAGCTGGCCGTTGTGTCGCACTCATTGGACCAAATGGTGCGGGAAAAACCACTACTTTACGGACATTGGCTGGACTCATGAAGCCAACTTCAGGAACCATTCATTTTGCACCATCAGATTCAAAGGATGACATTCGGTCACGCATCGGATATTTGCCACAATACCCCGTATTTTATTCTTGGATGACTGGAATGGAGTTTCTAGTTTATAGTGGTGAATTGACCTTTTTATCAAAAGCGGAAGCACAACAACGGGCGGAAACACTACTAAAACAAGTTGGCATTTTTGCAGATCGGAACAAGCGGATTAGTAAGTACTCTGGTGGGATGAAGCAGCGGCTTGGAATTGCTCAAGCGATTATACACCGGCCTCAGTTACTAATGTTAGATGAACCCGTTTCTTCATTAGACCCCATCGGGCGACGTGAAGTATTAACATTACTGGAGGAGCTGAAAACAAACATGACCATTCTTTTTTCTACGCATATTTTAGCCGATGTTGATGAAATTAGTGATGATCTATTATTATTACATCGAGGGGAAATTCTAGAATCTGGTTTAATGGCTGAATTGAGAAGGAATTATCAATCAACCAAAATCAGCTTAGCTTTTGAAAGTGACCTAGACTATTATCAGATGAAGGTCGATGGTCTTTCTAGTGTTACGACCAGTTCAATCGAACGCAATCGACTACACGTTTCTGTAGTCGATCGTAACATCGCACGGCATGAAATCTTAAACATTGCGGCTGAGGAAAAATGGCCTGTTACAGACTTTATAGTAGATCGCACATCATTAGAAGATATGTTCTTGAAGGTGGTGGGTAAATAATGCAATGGCGCATACTGTTTAAAAAGGAAATGCTTGAAAGCTGGCGAAATTTTAAATGGGTTTGGGTTCCCCTTGTTTTCATCCTACTAGCTATTTTTGATCCTATTTCAACGTATTATTTACCTATGATCATTGATTCTGTCGGCAGTTTACCCGAAGGATCAGTCATTGAAATACCTGATCCTTTACCGAGTGAAGTTCTTATGATGAGTCTCGCACAATTAGGTAGTTTAGGAGTCTTAATTATTGTACTCATGTCAATGAGCACAATAGGTGGTGAAATAAAAAGTGGCGTTTCCGAGCTAATTTTAGTAAAACCAGTTTCTTACCGAAATTACATTACATCAAAATGGGCGGCTTTATTACTTATCATTTGGCTCTCGCTCTTTGTATCGATGATTTCAAGCTGGTATTACGTTAATTTATTATTCGGGGATCTCCTGTTGCTACCTTTATTACAAACGATACTATTTTACGGTCTATGGTTAACGCTCGTTGCAACGCTATCGATCTTTTATAATACATTGTTTAAGACACCTGGTCTTGTTGCCGCATTAACAATCATGACCATCATGGCCATGAGCATGGTTACCAATATTTTCGAACACCTTCTAATCTGGAGCCCGATAAACTTGTCTAAACACATTGAAGGAGTTCTACTTACGAATGAAGTATCCACAGATTTAATTTTCACCGCTTTCGTGACGGTTGGAATGATTGCCATCTTGCTCATCAGTTCGATCCATATATTTAAAACAAAGGAACCCGTTTAGTAAGCCTGCAAAGTTGATCGTCGGAGTGTATCATTCTATGTCATGAATGAAAAAAGAGGTTAATGCTTATCTCTTTGATTGTGAGTGGTTTCCAAGCGATAGTGTTAGGGTTACCTATATCTTTTTTTGTTATTAATGAATTTCATAATACCGGTTTAGTGCCACATCTTTTGTTGAACCGTTCTTAACTATATGTCGTATCGATGTGGGTGATTAGGGTAATTATGAAATTCATTCGTTATGCATAAAAATGCTCCCGTTTGCAAGTCACAGCTTTTTATTTACTGTGTCTATCCAAACGGGAGCAAATCAGTGGACCTGCTCGGCTATTTCTTTATTGGCTTAATTGGTCGACCGCTAAGATCGCATGAACAATATCATCGGCCGTAATGTCCGCTGATAAGTTCCCCATTGTTTCTCCTTCTTGTGTAGCGGCTTTCCCGACTTCATAGAGCTCTTCATAGGGTGTATCTTCTAAATGCATTTCTTTTAGTGTTGTTGGCAAACCAAGTGAACGGTAAAAATCGATGTATTTAGTAATTTCATCTTTTGGATGGAGTTCAAGTACCAATTGGATGAGTGTTCCATAGGCCACCTTTTCACCGTGCGTCAATTCATGAATCTGCCCCTCTAAGACGGTAAATCCATTGTGAATAGCATGTGCTCCAGCTAGCCCACCACTTTCAAATCCTAGACCTGAAAGCAATGTATTGGCTTCAACTACAGCTTCTACATGTTCAGTAACAAGTCCTTTTTGAACCGCTTTAAACGCCATTTCACCATATTCAAAAAGTGTCCTTTCACATGCTTCTGCAATGGCTTTCGCTGCGATACTTGTTTTACCTCCAGCCATTGTCGTTCCTCGACTCTTAATCGTTGCTCTTGCTTCAACCCATGTAGCCATAGCATCAGCGATTCCAGAAGAAAATAATCTTGCTGGCGCACCAGCAACAACGCTTGTATCTACCAGAACAAGATCAGGGTTTTTATCATAAAACTGATACGACTCAAAGATACCTTCATCATTGTAAATAACGGATAACGCACTTGTTGGTGCATCTGTTGAAGCAGTACTTGGAACAATAATCAC
>DATGSG010000096.1:0-13915 GCA_035302925.1 Virgibacillus sp.
GGAACATCTGAGATTGCAGGGATGAGTAATATTCTTGATAAGGCCTCTAGTCTATCCAAGATGTGCCGAAAAAAAGGAATTCCGGTCATCTATACAAGGCACATTAATCGGGGCGACGGGATTGCACTGGCAAATAAAGAACCCGTAAATGAACAAGGTCAACCGCTTTATTATCATTCGAAAACGGAGACCATCGAAATTGCTGATGAAGTAAAGCCAGAACAACAGGATATCATTATTGATAAATATCGATATAGTGGTTTTTTTGAATCAAATCTTGAATTAATGTTGAAAAGCTTAGATGTGAACCACTTGATTATTGGTGGGGTTCTAACAGATGTTTGCGTCTTGTCAACAGCACTTGATGCATATTATCGGGATTATCAAATTAACATTGTAAAAGACATATGTGGCACAACGACTGAAGGGGCTCATCAAGCAGCGATGTTAATGATGGCCAATTGGATTTATGATTTACAAGTTTATGATACAAAGGAAATAGGGTATAAGTTAACGGGTGAAAAATATCATGTTTGGGAATCGACAGAACCGGACCAGTTACAATTCTCAGCTGACAACATTCGTGAACAATATGCGAAGTTCTCATAAAATTAATAAAACATGTACATATTATATTAAAGGTATGAATAGAGAGGGTCAGTATGGGAAAAAATATAGCAGCAGATGATTCTGATGGTACAAATGGAACAGATTCTAAACAGCAAGATGTAAAAACAGTGGAGTATTATGCAACAGATGAAGTGCCAATGAGTCAGCGTAACATTGGTTTTTTTGATATGCTCGCCGTCTGGATTGGAGCAAATTCGAATAATGCGTCATGGTATGTTGGAGGAACAGTCGCAGGTATGGCCTTTGCAGGTGCCATCGGAGTAACGTTGCTTGCCAATCCGCTCGCTTACCTTATTTTGGCGCTTGTTGGGTATATGGGCTTTAAAGTAGGTACATCAACAATGGCACTAACAAGACCAGCTTTTGGTATTAGGGGGAGTATTTTACCTACCGTACTTAATACGATTGTGTTTTTAGGTTGGGCTGTTGTGAACACCTTTATTGCCGTCATCTCTATTAGCTTTCTTCTGGCTGATTTATTCGGCTTGCCAGCATATGGTGAACCAGGAAGTTCCGGACCCATGTTGTTTGGTATTGGCTTTATGACGATTCTAAATTTAGGTGCTGTTTCATTAGGTAGAAATTCAATTAAAATTGTAGAGAGAGTTGGCGTTATTTTAACGCTGTTTTTAGGAGTTTGGATTACGGTTGTTGTTCTAGATACACATTCATTAACAGCAATTGCAAATTGGCAACCACCAACTGAATCAATACTGCCTACTGGAAAAGGAATTGACATTATGGCAGCATTTAGTTTAGCTTGGGTGCTTGGTATCGCTGATTTTACAAGATATACACCGACTGTTAAGTCTGCAACAATTGCCCCGATGATAGGTGCATGTATTGCGTTAATTTGGTTTGCTTTTGTTGGAATCATTTCAACAATTGGAACAGCATTGTCTACTGGTATTTACAACCCAGACAATTCAGACCCAAGTTCACTTGTAAGTAGTCTCGGACTCGGCTGGCTAGCACTCGTCCTGATTATTGTTGCCTGTGTAACAACAAATGTTGTTAATTTAATGGCGGCAGGAATTTCTGTTACAAATATAACGAAGAAAATAAAGCCATTGCATTCTATTTGGGTGGTTACAATTGTTGCAGGCATATTAATGCTCATCCCTTTATATATGACGAGTTTTTTAGATACCTTCATGGGATTCTTAGATTATATTGGCATGGTCTTAAGTGCGCTACTCGGAATATTAATTGCGGATTACTTCTTTATTCATAAACGAAAATACAATGTGGAAGAGTTTGAAAGAGTCAAAGGGAAATATTGGTACTTTAAAGGCGTAAACTTAAGGGCGATCACAGTTTGGGTCATTGGTGTTGTATTTTTCTTAGTTATTCGTGAAACGGATCTGATCGGCAATACAGTTGGTGCTGTATATCCGACGATTCTGATGACTACATTGCTTTATTATCTTGTCTCTCTACCTAGAAGAGATGCGAATTAATGTTAGTTGAATGAATTTCATAATTGCCAAAATCGGCAACATCGAAACAGTATGTAGTTAAGAACGGATCAACGAAACTATATGTTGTAGAGATGTTGCACTAAACCGGTATTATGAAATTCATTAAATCAATGAAAAAACAAGCAAAATATCGCATGAATTGGAGCTCTGTTTGCAATCAAACATACTTTGTTTGTATTGATTTGACAGTCGTTCCTAATAATGTATCTTTTACGGGACATACTTGATCGACATGAGCGAGTAATGCTTGAATATTTTCGGTCGGAGAAGGGGAGATAATATTTACTGAATATCGAATTTCTTCATAACCGGGACGAACATCCGGATTGATCCCGAGGAATCCATCCGGATCAAGATCTCCTTCTACTTGAACATCAAGGTCTACTACCTCGACCGAAAACTTTTCAGCAAAAGTGATGACGAGTACATTTATACAACCACCAAGCGCAGCTAGAATGTATTCGACTGGATTAGGTGCTACATCTGTACCACCTAAATTCTTTGGTTCGTCAATCAATACTTCTTTCTCATTTATATAAGCTGTTGACAAGACACCTTTTCCAGACCATTTTATATCGGAAGCAAATGTTGTTTTCATAATTATTCCATCCCCTTTATTATATTAATTACAATTTAGAATCAATTTCATAAATGCCATTATTGCAAAACAATCCGAACCATGATACCAAACCCAGTTTCATTGTTCTTAAGTGTATGAATTTCATAATTGCCAAAACCAGCAACATCGATACAGTATGTAGTTAAGAACGGTTCGTCGAAAATATATGTTGTATCGATGTTGCACTAAACGGGTATTATGAAATTCATTAAAGTACAGTGAGTAACTCAACTACATGGTTTGATCGGATTTTACTAGATGAAATTCATTGTTTACTGATGAAAATAAAAAACCTCCTCTTATTTGAATTAAAATAAGAAGAGGTTTGATCGTTGAATCAGTTACCCCAACTTATCTTCCAGACGTAGTACACGTCTGTTGGATTTGGCACAGTACTAAAAAAGCCTGTTGCCGAGGTATCAAAGGGCCAATCCCTCCACCTCTCTCGATAAGAAGTAAAACATTGTATTATGTAATTGTTAATAAGAGTACATCATTTTAAATGAGATAGCAACTATTGTGAGATAAGTCCGCCAATTAACCCAATTCTAAATTCAATGAAATGGATGGTGTTGAGCGATTGTTCAAGGGATGAAAGGAGGTAAAAAATCATAAAAAAGATCGAATGACATAAAAGTCATTCGATCAGAATAGATGTACTTCATTATTGTGATAAACCATCATAAATAACGTCAATATTATGTTTTAGAAAAGTAACGTATGTGTCACCATCTTCACCAGGTTTTCCGATTTCATCTGAGAAAATTTCACCGAATATTTCCAAGCCCGTTTCACTTGCAACAGTTTCCATCGGTCGCTCATCTACGTTTGACTCAATGAATAGAACAGGCGGATCATTTTCTTCAATAAAATTAATCAGTGATTTAACTTGAGAAGGTGTCCCATTTTCTTCTGTATCAATGGCCCAAATATATCCTTCTTTTAAATCATATCGATCAGCCATATATTGATAGGCTCTTTCACTTGTAATCAGCACCCGTTTTTCCTCCGGGATTTCAGCTAGTTTCTCTGAGTATTCATCGTCAATTTCTTGCAATGTATCTAAATAGGCCTCCGCATTATTCTCGTACTCCTCTTTATGATCAGGATCAATTGCGATCAGAGCATCTCGCGTATTCTCAGCCATTTGGATACCGACGACAGGGTCTAAAAATGCATGTGGATTAATTTCCTCTTCTTTTCCATCCTCTGATGTCAGATACATCGGTTCGACTCCATCAGCAAGTTCAAAAGTCTCTTCTTCATCTTGATCAATCGATTCAGTTAGCCTTGAAAGCCATCCATTGTCTCCACCCTCTAAATTAAGTCCATTATAAAATAATGCATCAGCATCTGTCGCTGCCATAATGTCCTCAGGAAGTGGTTCATATTCATGGGGGTCAGTCCCAACAGGTACAAGATTGTGGATGTCTACGTGATCGCCACCAATTTGACTAACCATATCCTCTAAAATTGTAAAGGTTGTTACAACTTTTATCTGTTCCCCGTTGTTGTTTGAACTGTCAGGATTATTTGAGTCCTCTTCATTATTTCCACAAGCTACTAAAGCCATGACGAGCATCAACGCAAGAACCGTTACTTTATACATCTTTCTCATCGATTATTTCTCCCTTTTAGTTATATTCTTTGTTCTTCTTAAAGAATTTCATAATACCGGTTTAGTGCAACACCGTTACAACATATAGTTTCGTTGAACCGTTCTTAACTACATATTGTATCGATGTAGCTAATTTCGGTAATTATGAAATTCATTCCTTCTATCTAATGATAATGAATTTCATAATCCCTATTTATAGCTACATTACCTCGATATGTAGTTGGTTACGGTAATTATAAAATACATTCAATAAAACAATTATTTTTGAATAGCTTTTTGACTTCTTTTCATTTTAATAGAACGCCATAAAATTCCTTGCTTCGGTGAAAAGATAAAGGCAAGAATGAATAATACCGTCGTTGCAAGCACAATAACAGCACCAGAAGCTAAATCAAATTTAAAACTAAAGTACAATCCAGCTACAGCTGATATTGCTCCAAATGAAGCGGATAGGTAAATCATCGTCGATAACTTATTCGTGAGTAAATAGGCTGTTGAAGCTGGTGTTATAAGCATGGCAACAACAAGTACAACACCTACCGTTTGCAGTGATGCTACTGTAACTAATGTCAGTAAAATCATAATGACATAATGAATGACTCGTGTTGGCAGGCCATAAGCTGCTGCCATCGTAGCGTCAAACGTACTAATCAGTAACTCTTTATAAAATAAGATGACAACAATTAAAACAATGATTCCGATAATAAGGGTGATCCACATATCGGAAGAACGAACAGATAGCAGATTTCCGAATAAGATTTGATTTAAGTCTTGAGCAGTCTGTGCTTTCGATATTAAAATAACACCGAGGGCAAAGAAAGCGGAAAAGACAATCCCAATTGCCGAATCAGATTTAACCCGACTGTTTTGACTAATAAATCCAATTCCAACAGCGGTTAATAACCCCGTAAATACTGCACCATAAAGGAAGTTAATGCCAAACATATATGATAAAGCAACACCGGGAAGAACCGCATGTGAAATGGCGTCACCCATCAATGCCATGCCGCGTAAAATAATAAAGCAACCAATTACCCCACAAATAATACCGACCATGATGGATGTAAAGAACGCTTTTTGAAAAAAGCCGTAATTCATCAAGTTATTTATAAATTCCACGACATACCAACCTCCTTATTACTAAAAATGGGGAAAGGTGTTTGATAGGCCTTTTGCATGACATCTGGCTGGAATACGTTTTGAACAGTGCCAGATTCGATAAGTTCTTTGTTGATTAAAATAAGCTCATCAAAATATTCTTCTACTTTTGATAAATCATGGTGAATAACAAAAATAGTTTTACCTTCATCTCGTAATTTCTTTAATAACTGAATGATTACTTTCTCACTTGCTACATCTATACCGACAAACGGTTCATCAAGGAAAAAATATTCAGCCTGTTGGGCAAGGGCTCTTGCTACAAATACACGCTGTTGTTGACCACCGGAAAGTTCACCAATTTGCCGTTTTCCATAGTCCTCTAATCCGACTTGTTTCAAACAGTTGGTAGCCAACTCCCTTTCCGCTTCACCTGGACGTTGAAACAAGTTTAGATTCGGATAGGTACCGAGTAAAACAGTCTCCAATACAGTGATCGGAAAATCCCAGTCAATGTCACTCCGTTGGGGGACATAAGCTACTTTTCTCCTTACTGCTTTTAATGATTTGTCGCCAAACGTTACCTCGCCCTTGTCTTTCGGAATTAAACCAATCATTGCCTTTATTAAAGTGGATTTACCTGCCCCATTCGGTCCAATAATACCGATGAGACTTCCACTGTTAACTGAAAAAGACACATTTCGAACAACTTCATTTCCATAATAAGATACGTGTACATTACGTACTTCAACTGAACTTTCCATGTCCACACCTTCTATCTGTTGTATTAAAAGAATTAGAATAAACATTTTCAAATATCATTTATAATTACGATGCCCTAGATCCTTGTGATTGTTCCCTACAAATCAAAAAAGGTTTTATTTTAAGCTATTTTTTGCCCTTGTAAAAATATTTTTCGTCGAGGCAACTTAATCACAGTATAGTAGGCTTTATTCATTTTGTAAACAGTTAGGTTTAATTATTCATCTATAGATTACCCTAAGACTTTTCACTAACAAATAGGATGAAAATGTCCATTAAGTTTGCTTAAGATCAAAAACTTTGCCGACTGCAACTTTAGTTTATTATATGATATATAATTCGATTTGTAAACCATTATTTATAAAGAAAATATGTATGCTGTATTGTATGAAAGGAAAGCAAATATGAAGCTTGGGTTTGTAGTTATTATGTTTAATAAATGAATTTTATAATCACTTTTTATAGCTATATCACTCCAACAGCGAAGTGACTTCGCTTGTTACGGTAATTATGAAATTCATTCTAATAAACAAAAATCTCCTTAAATAGGAGATTAATGGGGGACTACAAATATTGATTTTTAACAACGCGCTTAAATAGGGTCCCCCTTATTGATTGCCATTCATCTATTGAAAGG
The DNA here is from genome assembly GCA_035302925.1 of Virgibacillus sp. Taxonomy (GTDB): domain Bacteria; phylum Bacillota; class Bacilli; order Bacillales; family Amphibacillaceae; genus CALAMD01. The sequence continues at coordinate 6,846 of DATGSG010000096.1, forward strand.
GAAGTCATTGTATTCTGCTAACAGGTTTAATTTAATGATGATTATTGATTGAATCTTTGTCAAATGGATTAATATGGACGAGTACGTCTTCGATGTCCTTATGGTTATTTAAAAGAGCCTCCTTGACCATCGCTGCAATATCATGTCCTTCTCTCACCGTAATTTTAGGATTGACACTTATCTTTATATCGATAATTACGTAGCGACCATGTGTGCGTGCATACATTTGATCAATCAGTAAGACCCCTGCAATATTTTTTACGGTATCTTTATAGGGTTGTACTTTTTCTTTATCTAATACTTTTTCCATCATGACGTTGGAGGCGTCTTTAGCTAGATCATAACCTACCTTAATAACGATTAAAGAAACGGCAATACCTGCTACAGCGTCTCCGTACACGAGTAGTGGGATGTCATACCGTTCTCCAAGAATAGCTGCGCCAATCCCAATTAAAGCCGCAATGGATGATAAAGAATCGGAACGATGATGCCAGGCTTCACTAATCAATGCTGTACTCTGATATTTTTTACCTAAGCGATATTTATAATGAAAAAGAGCTTCTTTTATTAAAATAGAAAGGATGATGACAATTAAAGCGAGCATTCCTGGTGCTACTGGCTTCTCTCCAAAGAAAACATTAACAGAGGATATGCTAATCTCAATACCAACTGCAATTAATAAAAATGCGATAATAATCGAGGCAATGTTTTCTGCTTTTCCGTGCCCATAGGGATGTTCCTCGTCTGGAGGCTTGACAGATATTTTTACAGCGAACAAGATGACGATTGAACCGACAATGTCTGAAGCCGAGTGAAGAGCATCGGCAATTAAAGCACGACTACCAGAGACTATTCCACCAACCGTCTTGATGATTGTTAGTAAAATATTTACGATAATCCCGACCCATGTCGCAACAATGATTGATTTTGTGTTTTTTCGCATTTGAGTCACCACCATTACTTTTGTCTATCTCCATTGTATCAGCAGGGAGTGAGTGGGTCTATAGCAACGTTATTAGCTATACAACAGAACTTAATGCTTATTCAATTATGTTGCACGAGGTAAAGTAATTGATCGTGTTCATCCTGCCATAGGAATATAAAAGAAAATTTAATCGTGTCTGTCTTCAATTGTAAAAATGAACTTAGTTATGCTAAAATAAGTCAGATCAGCTAGTACTTCTCACGGGTTAGAGAGATAGACTGAATCATAATAATTATGAAAAGGTTGATTGAATATGGAAATCGAGGTCATTGTTCAAAATGGAGCTGAGGCGATTGCGGCGGAAAGACTGGGTGCCGATCGGCTTGAACTCGTTTCGGCTATTCAAGAGGGGGGATTAACCCCTAGTTATGGGACAATCAAACAAGTATTAGCAAGTGTCTCCATACCTGTTTATATTATGGTGAGGCCGCACAGCTACCATTATGATTATCAAGAGAATGAGATGCAAATCATTCATGAAGATGTGAAGAACATCTTGCAATTAGGTGGGAATAAAATAGTTTTCGGTTCTTTGAATGCGGATTTGACAATTAATGAAGCTCAGTTAGCGAGTGTAATCAATATTTCAAAGGATCTCCTGATTACTTTTCATCGCGCATTTGATGAAACACCGTCTGTTATCGATGCATACAGGACGTTAACAACCTACCATGATCAAGTAAAAACCATACTCACTTCTGGTGGCATGAGCAATTGCCTAAAAGGAAAGCAACAACTCACTGAGCTTGTCGCTGAGTCACGAAAACAGAAGGGACCACAAATTATGCCTGGTGCAGGACTAAGTGTCGAAAACATAGAAGAGATTCATCAAACCGTACAGGCAAGTCACTATCATTTTGGTAAAGCAGTCCGCGTCAATCAATCTTTTCACGAAGGATTTGCCGAAGATAATTTGAAGCGGATTAGACAGGCCATTTAGACATCAACGCACAGATAGATTGAATCCCTATACCATAGAGATAAAAAGCTTGAACATTAGGAGCAGTTTTGTGATTTGTTTATTAAATGATGTAGCATGAACATGATATTCGCTAGCAATCAGATTGAGGGGGACGGGAGAATGGCAAAAAAGGTAGTGATCGCATTAGGTGGAAATGCAATTCTGCAACCTAAACAAGAAGCGACTTATGAAAATCAGCTTGAAAATGTACAGAAAAGTGCCAAAATTGTAGCGCAAATTATTCAAAATGGTCATAAGGTAATTGTAACGCATGGGAATGGACCACAGGTAGGTCATATTTTGCGTCAAAATGAAGTCGCTCGAGACATCGTACCTCCTTTACCTCTACATGTATGCAGTGCAGAATCACAAGGATTCATCGGTTATATGATGGATCAAATGTTGAAGAATGAATTAGCAAAGCTCGGATTGGAGAAAGATGTAGTCAATTTATTGACACAAACAGAAGTGTCTAAGGATGATCCGGCCTTTCAAGATCCAACGAAACCGATCGGAAAATTTTATACAGAAGAAAAAGCAAAACGATTAGCAACCGATAAAGATTGGGTTGTGAAAGAAGATGCGGGGCGTGGTTGGAGACGTGTCGTAGCATCCCCACAACCTCAGTCAATACTGAGCTCTAAAGCGGTACGTGTTTTAACGGATGCCGGTTCAGTCGTCATTACTGCAGGTGGGGGCGGTATTCCAGTCATTAAAAATAAAATGGGTATGTATGAAGGCATTGAAGCGGTCATTGAAAAAGATAGTAGTGCTTGTAGATTAGCAACGGAAGTAGAAGCCGATACATTTATGATTTTAACCGATGTATCACATGTATATATTAATTATGGAAAACCAAATGAAGAAGCCTTAGGCCATATTAATTTAGAACAAGCAAGACAATATGTGGCAGAAGGTCAATTTTCGCCAGGCAGTATGAAACCTAAAATGGAAGCTGCCATTAAGTTTGTGGAGCAAGGCGGAAAAGCGATTATTTGTTCACTTGATCAAGCAGATATTGCGCTTGAAGGGGAATATGGAACCTTTATCACCAAGTAAAAAACAGGAGGCGTTATTTTCCATTCGCCTTTTATTTACAAAATATTTCCTGGGGAATAGTATTGCTGTCAAAAAACGGGTTAACTCTTAAAAATGAAGAGTTAACCTGTTTTTTTGCCTATTTCCGTATGCTGAGCATTCCCTCATGGAAGAAACGTTTGACAGGTCGGAGAGAAGGGATAATGCTACGGTAACGTGTTAAAGAATAACGTATATTAATCCTTATGTAGGTGATGCCTAGGAATGTAATTATTCCCACTATTCACCAAGTTGTGTTTTATTTATAATGAAAAAAATATTAAAGTGAGCAATCTGCTGATAATGGAAGGATAGGTCACTCAACTGGACATTGATGTCATGCAAGTAGAAATATGTCGGAACGTATAAAAAAGTAATTATAATTATTTCAGAAATATATTACGATATAGAGATATTTTTAAAGTTAAATTCGGTAAGCTTGTTGTAGCAGGTGTTAGAGTGCGTAATAATGGCTGATTATGGAAGGCGGAAAAGGGAATATATACAGGGAGAATTCGGAAGGTCATATGAATATAGCGCTAATGGGGAGGATTATTTACTTATGTACTAGTTAAACGCTCTTCATTAGACTTGATACTTATATACTCGTAAATTTGACGTTTAACTGGTTTTGACTCGATTAGAAATAAGCTATAGAGTAATGAACATAAGCTTTTTACTTCAAAGGTTGATTATCCAAAATACGCTTGGAGGTGATAATATCTCGAATCTAGCAAATGCAACCATCGATAAGGAAGCGGTCACAAATTATAGAGAACCGAGTTTAGAAGATGGTGCAGAAGTATGGGAGTTAATTAAGGATACAAAGATACTCGATTTAAATTCATCATATAGCTACATTATGTGGTGTAGTTACTTTAGCGAAACATCAATCATCATTGAAACGGATAACAAAATTGTCGGCTTTATCTCAGGGTTTATCAAACCAACAGAGCCAGACCGAATATTTGTCTGGCAAGTTGCAGTAGCTGAGTCGGAGCGTGGAAGAGGGTTGGCGTCTAAAATGCTTAGAAGGCTTTTAGAGCGAGAGTCTTGTGAAGGTATTAACTATATAGAAACAACGGTAACACAGTCGAATATTCCATCACAAAAACTTTTTCACGGTTTAGCCAGAGATTTAGGAACGAAGATTAAAGTGTCGGAATGCTTTACTTCCGAAGATTTTCCAGAAAAAGGCCATGAAGATGAATTAATTCATGAAATTGGTCCATTTAAAATAAGGTAATTATTATTAGGAGGATATATTTTAATGACTGTTTTAGTCGAAGGTCCGTCGATGAAGGTTTTTGAGAAACTGGAATCACAAGTACGTAGCTACAGCCGTAGCTTTCCAACTGTATTTAATAAAGCAAAGGGATATAAGCTATGGGACATTGAACAAAGAGAATATATTGACTTTTTTGCGGGTGCAGGAACGTTAAATTATGGGCACAACAATGATGTGATGAAGAAGAAGTTAATCGAGTATATTGAAAATGATGGTATCACACATAGTTTGGATATGGGGACGATTGCGCGAGAAGACTTCTTAACAAAATTTAATGACATCATCCTTAAACCAAGAAAACTAGATTATAAAGTTATGTTTCCTGGTCCGACAGGCACGAACACGGTTGAAAGTGCTTTAAAAATTGCTCGGAAGGTGACAGGACGTGACACCGTTATTAGTTTCACAAACGGTTTTCATGGCATGTCGATTGGTGCGCTATCTGTAACAGGTAATATCTCGCATCGTGAAGGTGCTGGTATGCCACTTACAAATACAGTATCCATGCCATTTGATAATTTTATGGATGGATATGATTCAACCCAATATATCGATAAAATGCTAGAAGATAATAGTAGTGGTGTTGGATTACCAGCGGCATTTATTCTAGAAACCGTTCAAGGTGAGGGTGGCATTAATGCAGCAAGTTTTGAATGGTTAAAGAAGATAGAAGCTATTTGTAAACGATGGGATGTATTATTAATTGTCGATGATGTTCAAGCAGGGAATGGTCGAACAGGAACATTCTTTAGTTTCGAACCTGCGGGAATTGAACCAGATATTGTTTGTCTATCGAAATCAATTGGTGGTTATGGACTGCCAATGGCAATTACACTTATAAAGCCTGAATATGATATATGGGATCCGGCAGAACACAATGGGACATTCCGTGGAAACAATCTGGCATTCATTACAGCTACAGAAGCATTGTTATCCTTTTGGAAAACGGATGATTTCAGTGAAGAAATCCAAGAAAAAGGTGACTTTGTAAGTGAAAAATTGTCAGAACTGATCGTAAAATACCCTGATCTTAAAGGCGAACTACGTGGCCGTGGGTTAATGAAGGGAATTGCTTGGGGCGATGATGAAGTTGCTGGCAAGATCTGTGCAGCAGCATTTGATCGTGGCTTAATTATGGAAACTTCCGGACCAAATAGTGAAGTTATGAAACTATTACCTCCGTTAATTATTGATAAAGAAGGTCTTGAAAAAGGGTTTGAAATTATTGATCAAAGTATTCAACACATTCTAAAAAAGAAGTAGATATTAGGGAGATATAAACAATATGATTGTTAGAAAATTAGATGATATTATTGGTACAAAAGACGAAACATCAGCAGAAACGTGGTCAAGTCGTCGCTTTCTATATGCGAAGGACAATATGGGATTCTCATTAAATGATACGATCATTCGTGCAGGTACTGAAACCCATATTTGGTACCAAAACCATCTTGAAGCTGTTTACTGTATTGAAGGAAATGGCGAAATTGAAACCGTAAAAGATGGAAAGGTTTATCCAATCGAGGCGGGTACAATGTATGCACTCGATCAGAATGATGAACACTATCTACGTGGTGGAACGAAAGATATGCGTATGGTATGTGTCTTCAACCCACCATTAACAGGTAGAGAAACACATGATGAAAATGGTGTTTACCCTTTATTGACTGAGTAATATAAGGTAAGACTGAATAAAAGGCGCTTTCATGAATATGATGAGTAAGTCATCGTTCGTGAGAGCGCCCTTTTAATTTATCAATGGAAAAATTGGCGCCAGTATTCTATACTAGAGGTGTTGAAGATTCTCATCATTATATGTTGATGAAAATTGAAGAGATTTTTGAACTACAAATATAAGATTACATCATGTTAATTTTGAAAGAGGCGATTGTTATGTCAATTGATGGACGGTATAGAAAAAATATACAACCGGGTGTAGACGTTGAAATTGTATTGAAGAAAGATCAACGAAGCGGAAATACAACACCTGGGACGGTAAAAGATTTATTAACGAATTCCTCCTATCACCCACACGGGATAAAAGTACGTTTGGAAGATGGACAAGTAGGAAGAGTAAAATCTTAAGCTAAATGAAAAGATTGCTCTTGATTGAAGAACAATCGAGAGCACAATTACAGTAATAAGCTATCTGCATTACTGTTAAGATGCTGATTAGCGGTCACATTCTATCTTCAGTAGATGAACGTAATGAAGCATAAAAACAAATCAGCAAATGATTGTACATATTTTGTATGTTCTCCAAGGATAAGGCTAATAATAGGAGCATTAATGAGAAGTCAGCGGATGGACTTAGCATGGGTATTGAAAATAATTTTGTTATACGATATGATTCCAAATTGTTGGTCTACCATGGTTCAGTATCTGTTTTATTGACATTGTGATCGTGCAATTGTACAATATAGATAACTATGGAATGTAATTTTTTATTTTATGCATATGAGGTGAAGTAATGATACAATCAGTATTCACGATAGGAATTGTTTTAACTGTCGTCTCGGTTATTCTTGGATTTGTCTTGTCTAAATCTTTATCAAAGGATACCTTTGGCGTTTATTATCCATTCATGGCTTTGTTTATTATTGGGTTACTCCTACTCCTATTCGCTACAATCATTGATAAGGTCGTTATCATGGGAGCGGGTTTAGGCGGTTGGGGGATTGCGTGTCTGTTTGCAGCAGCAATTGGTATAATAATCACTGCGATCTTAGATTCGTATGCACAAGAAGCATAAATGGTAA
>DATGSG010000097.1:0-9354 GCA_035302925.1 Virgibacillus sp.
AATGTAGAGATACTAAAAAGGCGGAAAAGGCCATGCTCAACCACCTTGTATCCGTTCAAAATCAGCTATTTAAACATGTAGATTGAATGAATTTCATAATTGCCAAAACCAGCAACATCGATACAATATGTAGTTAAGAACGGATTAACGAAACTATATGGTGTATCGATGTGGCACTAAATCGGTATTATGAAATTCATTAAGATTAGATAAAAAATACTATAGAGAAGTTTTATTTACGATTAAAGGAAAGGGTGAATTTAATGAAAGTATCTTTATTTGTTACTTGTCTGGGGGAATTATTCTATCAAGAAGCATCCAAAGATATGGTCGAAGTATTGGAACGCCTTGGTTGTGATCTTGATTTTCCGAAGGGACAGATTTGCTGTGGACAGCCAGCGTATAATAGCGGCTATAGAAAAGATGCCCAAAAGGCTGCCAAACAGATGATTTCTACCTTCGAAGACTCTGAATATGTTGTTACACCTTCCGGATCTTGTGCAGGTATGTTTAAAGAATATCCTGCTTTATTGAAAGAAGATCTAGAATGGCATGAGAGAGCGAAAAGGGTTGCAAATAAAACATATGAATTCACTCAATTTATTGTAAATGTTTTGGGTATCGAGGATGTAGGAGCAACTTATCCGGCAAAAGCGACGTATCATACTTCATGCCATATGATTCGTATATTAAATGAAACAGAATCACCATTTAAACTTTTGAAACATGTCAAAGGACTTGATTTACTTCCGCTAGAAAATAGTTATGATTGTTGTGGATTTGGGGGTACTTTTGCGGTGAAAATGGTACCCATCTCGGAACAAATGGTAGATGAAAAGGTGAGGCATGTGGAAGAATCTGGGGCGGATATCATGATAACAGCTGATGGTGGATGCCTTATGAACATAAAAGGAAGAATAAATCGTAAAGGAAAACCAATTGAAGTGAAACATATCGCTCAAATATTAAATACACGTGTCTAAAGGAGGTAAGTTGAATGTCAATGAAAATAGGGGAGAAACCATTTTTTGATCGAGTAGATGATGCTTTGGATGATGACTTCATGCGTCATGCGATGGGTTCTGCGCAAGATAGATTGCGAGATAAGAAACTTGATGCAACGGAAAGAGATGAACAGATAGGCGATTGGGAAGAATGGAGAAATGCTGGAGAAGAAATCCGTAGTCATACATTAGAGAATCTCGATTTTTATCTCGATCAATTAAGTGAAAAATTTGCTGAAAGAGGTGGTCATGTTTATTTCGCTAAAACAGCAGAAGATGCAAATCGTTATATTCAGGAGGTTGCTAAAGAAAAGAATGCGAAACATATAACGAAAGCAAAATCAATGGTTACAGAAGAAATAGGATTAAATGAAGCATTGGAAGATATCGGTTGTCAGGTTCATGAAACAGATCTGGCCGAATACATATTGCAACTAGATGATAAAGATCGGCCATCACATATCGTTGTTCCTTCACTCCATAAAGACAAAGAACAAATTCGAGATACATTTCAGGAAAAGGTAGACTATACAGGTACCGAGAACCCGAAAGAATTAACTGCCTTTGCGCGTAGTCAGCTTCGTGATGTGTTTATGAAGGCCGATATTGGAATTACCGGATGTAATTTTGCGGTTGCTGAATCCGGATCTATTTCACTTGTAACCAACGAGGGCAATGCAAATATGGTGACTACTTTTCCGGATACACAAATTAGTGTGATGGGAATGGAAAGACTTGTTCCAACATGGGAAGAACTGGATGTAATGGTGAATTTATTGAGTAGGAGTGCGGTTGGACAAAAAATAACAACCTATGTGACAAACCTGACTCCTGGAATTGAAGAGGATTGTGTCGATGCACCTAAGGAATTTCATCTCGTAATTTTGGATGCTGGCCGTTCAAATGCTTTAGGCACAGAGTTCCAATCTGCCCTTCATTGTATAAGGTGTGCTGCTTGTGTAAATGTTTGTCCAGTCTACCGACATATTGGTGGACATGCCTATGGTTCAATCTATCAGGGACCGATTGGCGCAGTCCTTTCTCCTATTCTTGGTGGCTATGAAGAATACGGAGAACTTCCTTATGCATCTAGTCTGTGTGCAGCCTGTACAGAGGCTTGTCCTGTTAAAATACCCCTTCATGAGCAACTGATCAGACATCGGGAGAATTATGTAGATCAGGGATATGCCACAACGAGCGAAAAGGTGGCCATGAAAGGCTTTGGAATTGGTGCAAGTACACCATCGTTGTTTCAAATAGCTACCAAAGGTGCGCCAACATTTGCAAAGCCGTTTGTTAAAGATGGTCGTATTTCAAAAGGACCCGGCCCAATGAAAGCATGGACATCTATACGGGACTTCCCTGCTCCCGGAAAAGATAACTTTAGAACTTGGTTTAAAGAACATAAGAAAGGGGATGCCTAGTAAATGAAAAAGGGAACCATTCATAATAAAGAGGGATTTTTAAACAGCATTTCTGATAAACTTGGCCGTGATCGAAAAACGGGCGTCTCGCTTCCAGTATGGGAACACCAGCCACAGTGGAAGATTTACTCAGAGGCAACTTCGGATGAGCTAGCAGTGATTTTCCAGGAAAATAGTGAAGAAAAGGATACCCTTGTCGTGAAAACAGATCAGTCTATGCTCTCTGAAACTCTAGAAAAGGTTATGAATGACTGTGGTGGAGGACCTATTGTAACAACAAAGGATCCTCGATTTTCTGAATATGGCCTTACTTCTGTATTGGATACCGATGAAACACATGTATGGGATGTAGCATTAGGTGAGAAAAACATTCAAAAAGCAAAAGAGGCTAATATCGGGGTTATTTTTAGTGATATTAGTCTGGCCGAGTCTGGTACAGTCGTTCAATTTAATGATAAAAATATTGCGCGTTCCGTGTGCCTATTACCAATAACGTATGTGGCGATTGTTCCAAAATCAACCATTGTACCACGGATGACTCAAGCTACTCACCACATCCATAAACAAGTCGAGGCTGGCAAAGATCTGGCTACCAATATCAATTTTATGTCAGGTCCTAGTAATAGTGCCGATATTGAAATGGATATTGTTGTTGGCGTTCATGGACCGGTGAAGGCTGTATATATTGTGGTGGAAGATCAATAATTATTGATGGTAGGCTATTCGTGAACAATTCTTAGAGTGATCATACATTAGTAGCTGGAATAATTGCACGGAATGAATCTGTTGAAACTAAAATGAACGACAAGAGACCCATCAAATCGCACATGAATTCTAAGCTAATCAACTAAAAGTGACCTTTTAATCAGGTCGCTTTTATTCGTTTGTTTATGTATAAAATAGTTCTCGGGAAGTAAATTAACTTTTAATAGCAAAAAAAGATGAAAAAAACGGGGGACCCATATATAAGATTTGACTGGTTGGACGTCTAACCTTATAATGAGATATAGAATGACTGAAAGGGTTTTCTTAACCTTGGTTGTTGGACGTCCGAAGTGTTAATGATCTATGGAGAGACTATGAGTATAAAAAAATATGCAAAAGGATGGTGCTCTAAGATGAGAATGGTAGATATTATTGAGAAAAAACGGGATGGGCTTGAATTAACAAAGAATGAAATTGATTTTACAGTTGAAGGATACACGAATGGTGAAATTCCCGAATATCAGATGGCTGCTTTTTTGATGACCATCTATTTTAAGGATATGACGAAAGAAGAAAGAGTGAACTTAACTAAAGCAATGGTTGAATCCGGTGATCAAGTCGACTTATCAGAGATTGAAGGAATTAAAGTCGATAAGCACTCAACAGGTGGGGTAGGAGACACGACCACATTGATACTTGCTCCTCTTGTGGCTGCAGTTGGTGTTCCTGTTCCGAAAATGTCAGGGCGTGGTCTGGGTCATACAGGCGGTACTGTTGACAAGCTGGAATCGATTGAAGGTTTTCAAGTTGAACTTGACTCAAAAACATTTATTGAACTCGCAAATAAACATAATGTTGCTATCGTTGGTCAAAGTGGAAATTTAACCCCTGCTGATAAGAAAATATATGGTTTACGCGATGTCACCGCTACTGTTAATGCGATTCCGCTTATCGCCAGTTCAATTATGAGTAAAAAAATTGCCTCTGGCACGGATGCGATTGTTCTTGACGTGAAAACAGGGTCTGGTGCTTTTATGAAGACGCTGGAAGATTCTAAAGAACTAGCTCAAGCTATGGTGCAAATTGGAAATGGTGCTGGTAGAGAAACGATTGGTGTTATTTCGGATATGAACCAGCCCTTAGGTTTTGCTGTTGGAAATGCTCTTGAAGTTAAAGAAGCAATCGAGACCCTAAAGGGTAATGGCCCAAAAGATTTACATGAACTTTGCCTTGAACTTGGAAGTCGCATGGTTTATCTTGGCAAAAAAGCGGATTCCATTGAAGAAGCAAGAGAAAAACTTGAAGAGGCAATTAAGTCAGGACAAGCCATTGAGACATTCAAAACACTTATCCAAGCTCAAGGTGGCGATGCTTCAATTGTCGATGAACCGGAAAAACTTCCTTCTGCTTCATTTACTTATGAAGTGAAGGCAAAAGAAGATGGATACATTTCTGAAATCATCGCCAATGAAATTGGTGTTGCCGCAAGTCTCCTAGGTGCGGGACGGATAACAAAGGAATCAGAAATTGACTTAGCTGTTGGGCTTGTTCTAAATAAAAAAGTCGGTGACAAAGTAGAAATAGGCGAATCACTTGTGACGGTCCACAGCAATAGCGAAGAAGTAGCAAACGTTGTAGAAAAAATCTATGACTCATATATGATTTCAAAAGAAGAAGTGGAAAAGAAACCACTTATTTACGACGTGATCTATGAATAAAAATCATATTTATATTTGAAGTTATTGAATCATTTTCAATGAAGGAGTGAGGGGAAATGGACAATCCATTTAAACGAATATTTTTAGTTGTAATGGATTCGGTAGGCATTGGGGAAGCACCTGATGCTGAAGATTATGGTGATAAAGGTGCGGACACTCTGGGACATATCGCCGATCATATGGATGGTCTCAACATGCCGAATATGGGCAAACTGGGATTAAGCAATATTCGCAAGCTGGAAGGCATCGAATCTGCAAGGAAACCACTTGCGCATTATACAAAAATGCAGGAAGCTTCTGCCGGCAAGGATACGATGACAGGACATTGGGAAATGATGGGTCTTTATATTGATACGCCGTTTCGTACATTCCCGAATGGGTTTCCAGATGAAGTGATTCAAAAACTTGAGGAAAAATCCGGTCATAAAGTTATTGCCAATAAACCTGCTTCCGGAACTGAAATCATTGAAGAGTTAGGGGAAAAGCATATGGAAACAGGGGCCTTGATTGTTTATACATCTGCAGACTCGGTACTACAAATCGCAGCTCATGAAGACATCGTACCATTAGAAGAGCTGTATGAGATCTGTGAGTATGCCCGTGAAGTGTTAAGCGACCCAAAATACATGGTTGGTCGCGTCATTGCGCGGCCTTTCATCGGGGTACCAGGGCACTTTGAACGAACATCGAACCGCCATGATTACGCACTAAAGCCATTTGGTCGAACGGTGATGAATGAATTAAAAGATGCGAATCATGATGTGATTGCAATCGGAAAGATTTCCGATATTTTTGATGGGGAAGGGGTCACAAAATCGTTAAGGACCATCTCCAATATGGATGGAATGGATAAATTACTTGAATCCATGGATATGGACTTTAATGGTTTGAGTTTTGTGAACCTGGTTGATTTTGATGCTGCATATGGCCATCGCCGTGATCCACAAGGGTACGGAGAGGCGCTCGAAGAATATGACGCAAGACTGCCAGAGGTATTTGAAAAAATGAAAGATGATGATTTACTCATTATTACAGCAGACCATGGTAATGATCCCGTTCACCATGGAACAGACCATACCAGAGAATATGTTCCATTGCTAGTGTATTACAAAGGGATTACAGAAGGAAAAGAGCTATCCATACGCAAAACTTTTGCTGATGTTGGGGAGACGATTGCAGAAAATTTTCAACTAACCAGTCCTACATACGGCAGAAGCTTTTTAAGTGAGATAAAATAAGGGCGAGGCACATGAATATGGATTCCATTCAATAAGCTGCACATATTATTGGAAAAAAATCCAAAGCGCCCGGAAGTTGATCTTATTCTCGGATCCGGACTCGGTGTTCTTGCTGATGAGATTGAGGGTCTGGTCACGATTTCATATACTGATATCCCAGGCTTTACTGTTCCAGGAGCATTTACATCCGAAAACTTTTCAAAAAACATAAAGGGGTGATCGAGATGGGTAAAAATATAGCAAATAAAATTGACCATACATTATTAAAAGCAGAAACAACAAAAGAACAGGTGATAAAATTATGTGCAGAAGCAATGGAATACGGTTTTTATTCTGTATGTATTAATTCTGAATGGGTAAAAGAGGCTTCTCGACAGTTGGAAGGTTCAGAGGTAAAAGTTTGTACGGTAATCGGCTTCCCATTAGGAGCAACAACGACGGAAACAAAAGTATTTGAAACAAAAAATGCGATAGAAAATGGTGCAAGAGAAGTCGACATGGTCATTAACATTGGCCAGTTGAAAGATGAGAATGAAGAATGTGTTGAAAAAGATGTCCGTGCTGTCGTGAATGCCGCGAAAGACAAGGCGCTAGTTAAAGTAATTATTGAAAATTGCTTGCTTACTGAGGAAGAAAAGGTACGCGCTTGCGAGCTTGCTGTTAAAGCAGGTGCAGACTACGTGAAGACATCTACAGGCTTTTCAACGGGAGGGGCAACCGTTGAAGATATCCGTCTCATGCGTGAAACAGTAGGTCCTGACGTTGGTGTGAAAGCCTCAGGTGGTGTGCGTGATAAAGAAACAGCACTTGCGATGATTGAGGCTGGAGCTACTAGAATTGGGGCAAGCTCCAGTATAAAAATTGCCACTGAATAAAAGTGACTTAGTGCCACACCGATATAACATATAGTTTCGTTGAACCATTTTTAACTACATGTCGTATCGATGTTGCTGGTTTTGATAATTATGAAATACACTCTGGCGTATAAAAAATATAAGGAAAGAAGATTCACATCTCCAAATTAGTCCCTATCCTTCATTTGAAACTCGTTATCTGTTTATTGTCTTGAAATCAATTCACCCACGAGGTGAAATGTAAAAAAGAGAGAGGAGGGTGTCGATTGAATTTTAATTACCAGACCCCACGCTACTTAATCGCTATTGAACAAATTAGGGAAAAAATAAGTAATGGTGAACTGGAACCTGAAGAACAGCTACCTTCTGAAACGGCATTGGCAAAGGAGCTAGGTGTTTCAAGGAACACATTACGTGAGGCTTTAAGAATTTTAGAAGAAGAGAATATTATTATCCGTAAACACGGCATCGGTACCTTTGTGAACAGGAAACCTACCTTCCAAGGTGGGATAGAGGAATTATTTAGTATAACGGAATTGATAGAAAGAGAAGGAAAACAACCGGGTACGGAAATTTTATTTACAGGGTATGTGGAACCACATCGGGATGATATTAAAGAGTTAGATTTAATAGAGGATGAACAGGTTTTTTTGGTGAAACGAGTTCGAACAGCCGACGATATACCTTTAGTTTATTGTATTGATAAAATCCCGACAAATATACTTCGGAATGGATATAATTTCAATCAAGATTCTATTTTTAATTCATTGGAAGAAGAGGGAGTTTTCATCGACTATGCAAAAACACAGATGTATACGATTGCTTATCACGACGAAATATCAAAAGTTATGAATTGTGAAGAGCATATTCCACTTCAAATTTTGCGACAAGTCCATTTCGATAAGTCTAATCGCCCTGTTTTATATTCCATTAATTATTTCCGATCAGATCAAATTACATTTAACGTATTACGTAGAAAAACTTGACCCGTTGGACGTCCAACCTTATAATAGAGGTGTAAATTAATTGGAAGGGTTTACACTTTCAATTGTCAGACGTTCTATAATCTTGATGTTCGTAGTGGTTTCAGCTTTCTTGAAGCTTAAATTTCTCCATATACTCGTTGGACGTCCAACGAAGAATAATAAACTAAGTTTTTTTGTAAATGAAGCTGTTTCATAAATACAACCCAGATGAAGGGGGAAAAAACAGTGAGTATTATTTTAGGTATTTTAGCGATTGTAATTGTTTTTTGTCTTGCATATATCATTTCTAATGATAAGAAAAACATTAATTATAAAGGTATCGGAATTATGTTTCTGTTTCAGCTCATTATTACGTGGTTCATGTTCTCAACCCAAATTGGTGCCGTCATTATCGAGGGTATTTCTGCCGGGTTCGACAAGCTGATTGAATTTGGAACAGAGGGTATTAATTTTGTTGTTGGTGGATTTGAAATTCAAGAAGGTGGCGTTTTCTTCTTTAATGTTTTACTACTCATTATATTTTTTGCGACACTTCTCTCCGTTTTAAACTATTTAAAAATACTACCAACAATGATTAAATGGATTGGTGGCCTAGTTTCTAAAATTACCAGAATTCCAAGAATTGAAGCTTTTAATGGAGTAAATAGTATCTTTTTTGGACAATCTGAAGCTTTACTTGCTATTAAAACACAGTTTCATCACTTGTCTGATAATCGACTTTATATGGTAAGTGCTTCTGCAATGAGTTCGGTATCAGCATCAATCATTGGAGCTTATATGCAAATAATGCCAGCAGAATATATATTGGTTGCATTACCATTAAACATGTTCAGTGCATTGATGATTTCATCTATTATTGCTCCAGTCAATGTGCCGAAAGAAGAAGATATAGTTGAAATCCAGGATGTAACGACTGATAAGAGTGTTTTTGAAGCAATGGGAAATGGTGCACTTGACGGCGGTAAAATTGCTTTGATTGTTGCAGCTAACCTGATTGCATTTATTGCATCACTCGAACTGATCAACTGGTTGATTCAATTTATCTTTGCTGGAGTCACTCTGCAACAGATCCTTGGTTATATCTTTGCACCGATCACCTTTTTGATGGGGATTGGCTCTCATGAAATGATTGAGGCGGGTTCAATCATGGGAACTAAAATCGTGACGAACGAATTTGTTGCTATGCTTGAATTCCAACCTTTAATGGAAACAGTATCTGAGAAAACGATAGGTATTGTCACCGTATTCCTAACAAGCTTTGCAAACTTTTCATCGATCGGTATTATTGCTGGAACAGTCAAAGGTATCGATGGGGAAAAAGCGAGTACTGTTTCCGGATTTGGTATAAAACTTCTATACGGAGCGATTCTAACATCGATCCTTTCTGCAACCATTGCAGGTCTCTTCCTGTAAAGAATCAAAGAA
>DATGSG010000098.1:0-22468 GCA_035302925.1 Virgibacillus sp.
CTCCTTTATCGTCCTTTCCCCACCAGCACCGCCAGCAACATAATCATAAGCTCGAACATCTAACACTTGACGCGCCCGATCTTTCCACTCTTCGTAACTAACAGGTAGGCGCTCCGGATCCGGATCCATCATCATTTGATATTTTTCAAATTGAATTTCGTCTCCATAATTACCCATACTGTATCTCCCTTCATTAAACCTCCCCAGCGCCCAATTGATAGCGCCACCATTCCAATTACCCCATAGTATATATTCAGATGGATTTGTCGTCAACATACGATCCTATGGTATACTGGTGTACACAATAAGATGAAATAAAAATAGGAGATGGGTTAAATGTTTATTGAAGATGTTGATGAAGAAATTACACTTCGAATGTTAGCCAATAAGGATGCCAAACCATTATTCGAAATAACGGATCGTTCTAGGGAATATTTACGCGAATGGCTTCCATGGCTTGATGATACACAATCTGTCGAAGACTCTCTCTCCTTTATTCAAAATGGTTTTCAATTATATGCTGAGCGTAAAGGATTAACGGTAGGCGTTTTCTATCATGATGAACTTGTTGGTATCGCAGGTTATAACTATTTTGATTGGACGAACCGTATTGCCCAAATTGGTTACTGGCTATCGATTGATTCACAAGGACAGGGAATTATGAAGCGTGTTGTACGATTTCTCACAGAATGTGCTTTCCATCAATTTGACATGAATCGGGTTGTTATTCATACCGCATACGGGAATAAAAGAAGCCAAACGATACCCAAATCCATCGGCTATAAAAATGAAGGTCAGTTAAGACAAGTAGAATGGCTGTATGATCATTATGTTGATCATATTGTCTGGGGAATGCTAAAGGAAGATTGGACTGCAATGGACTAGAATACCCCCACTTCCTTTTTCAACATTCCCCGGGGAATAACTACAAAAACAGACAATAATTGCACTCCTTTTACTATTCCTCACAATCTCTACATAATTAATCATCACGCTCCTATAAAATGTGATTTCAATCACTCTTTGTATTTTTTCATCATGTAAACTGTGATCAAAACTAGAGTGTACCAAAGAAAAATCATGTGGGGGAGTAAAAGATGGATTATGTACAACCAAATGAGGTCGTTCGCTCAATCGTTCAGGCAGGAGAAAAGAAAGGGAAGTTATCTGTAAGTGATATTTTACTAAAATCTATTTTATCGGGTGCCTTTTTAGGATTTGCTACAACGCTCGCTTTTACGGGATCTACACAAACTGGTTTTGATCTTGTTGGGGCGATTATATTCCCGACTGGTTTCGTCATGATTTTATTATTAAACCTTGAACTTGTCACCGGGTCATTCGCTATCATGACTATTGCGAAGTTGCGCGGAAAGACAACCATGACACTAATGATACGTAATTTAACCTGGGCCTTTATAGGTAATCTAATAGGTAGCCTTTTTTACGGTCTACTATTTAGTATCTCGATTACAAAGTTTGGTAATATAACCGATACCCCTCTAATTGATAAGATCATTCATGTTGCCGAAGCTAAAACGGTCTTATACAAGGAAATGGGGACAGAAGGCATGATTGTTCTGTTCGTGAATGCTTTATTATGTAACTGGATGGTCACGATGGGAGCCGTTATGGCATTTACATCAAAAGCTACGATTGGTAAAATTGCGGCGATGTGGATTCCCATCTTTATATTTTTTGCACAAGGTTTTGAACATGCCGTTGTTAATATGTTCGTCATCCCAACAGCGATGATGATGGGGGCAGACATCGGCTTCGGAGATTGGTGGATATGGAACCAAATCCCCGTAACCATTGGTAATCTAATTAGTGGTGTGCTCTTTACTGGTATTATCTTACATTTGGTTACGAAAGAGCGAAGAGATCAACATAGAGTGAAGACGTAAAAAACAGAGGATCTTCTCGTATAGAGAAAATCCTCTGTCATTTAATTCATTTGCAAATGATGTAAATTCGCGAACATACCATCTTGTTGAATTAACTCAGCATGTGTGCCTTCTTCTTCAATTCCATTCTCGGTCACAACGATAATTCGATCTGCATTTTTAATCGTTGCTAATCGATGGGCAATGATTATTGTTGTACGATTTTTAGCGAGTTCTGTTAATGCTTCCTGAATAATTGATTCTGTTGCTGTATCTAATGCCGATGTAGCCTCATCAAGAATGAGTATTGGCGGGTTTTTAAGAAACATTCGTGCAATAGCAATTC
Organism: Virgibacillus sp.; assembly: GCA_035302925.1. GTDB lineage: Bacteria > Bacillota > Bacilli > Bacillales > Amphibacillaceae > CALAMD01. Next base: position 2,233 of record DATGSG010000098.1, read on the forward strand.
GCTGCTTTTGTCCGCCTGAAAGTTTTAACCCTCTCTCACCGACCTCTGTTTCGTAACCAGCTGGCAATTCTTGAATGAAATCTTCCATATGGGCTTGTTTAGCAGCCTGATAGATTTCTTCATCTGTAGCATCAAGCTTTCCGTAGGCGATATTTTCCCGCAATGTTCCCGTAAAGAGAAAAACATCTTGTTGGACGATCCCAATTTGTGAACGTAATGACTTCTTGGTCACATCTCGGACATCCAAGTTATCGATTGTAATCCGGCCTTGATCCACATCATAAAACCTTGGAATAAGTGCACTGATCGTTGTTTTCCCCGCTCCAGACGGGCCGACAAATGCGACCGTTTCTCCCGCGTTTATTTTAAAGTTAATCGATCGCAAAACCGGTTCATGTGTTTTTTCATAACCAAAAGTCACTTGTTCAAAGGCTATTTCGCCTTGTAAATGGGTTACTGACTTTGCGTTTTCGCGATCATTTATTTCGGGTTCTACATCCAATAAGTCAATAAAGCGTTTAAATCCTGCCATGCCTTTTGGATACATTTCAAGTAAGGCACTAATTTTCTCAATGGGTTTAAAGAGAACATTAACAAATAAAATAAAGGCAACAAATTCTCCGTTGGTTAATTCCCCATTAAAACTTAACCAAGCACCATAAACGAGGACAACTAAAGTCATAAAACGCATCATCATATAAATATTAGCACTTACAAATGCCATCACTTTATAAGCCTTTATCTTCGTTTTCCTAAATCGATTATTATTATCAATAAAACGTTCTCTTTCAAAATCTTCATTTGTAAAGGATTGTACAACACGTACACCTGCTACAGCGTCTTCGATTCTGGCGTTTACTCCAGCAATATTTTCATACATTTCCTTCCATGCTTTACTCATTTGAATATTACTATATGTAATTAAAACGATTAAAATCGGTACGATAAATAAAATGACCAGAGCTAATTTTACATTAATCGTAAGCATAATCCAAAAAGCACCGAAGAATGTCATCACAGCAATAAATAAATCTTCTGGTCCATGATGGGCTAACTCACCAATCTCAAATAAGTCATTTGTAATTCGGCTCATAATATGACCTGTCTTTGTATTATCAAAAAATCGGTAAGACTGCCTTTGTACATGATTAAATAAATCCTCACGCATATCTGTCTCAATATTAACTCCGAGCTTATGTCCCCAATAAGTTACGACATAATGTAAAAATGTACTCAAGGAATAGATTAACAACAAGCCAATACTTGTCAGAATGATAATATTCCAATTACCACCAGGCAGTAATTTATCGATAAACCATTGAACGGCAACGGGAAATGCTAACTCTAATAGTGCCACAATCACAGCGCTCGTAAAATCGATCATAAATAAACGGCGATGTGGCTTATAATATGAAATAAAACGACGTATCATTTTACACTTCCTTTTTCACGATCATGAATATTACTAGGGAGCACACTTATCCACAAAGTTATACACATATGCACAAGTGTTCCCCCCTATCTTGTTTTTTAACTTATTAACAAGCTATATATTGATTTCACTAAAAAACAATCCACTGTATGTGCATAAGTATCTCTTATTGTGGATACTTTTTATCTTTATAAAATTATGAGCTATCTCCCTCTTTGGGAAATAGCCCATAAAGAATGTTTATTCCTGCTTACCTAATTCAATTGTTGCTTCTTTCTTTTCACCATCACGGTAAAACGTAATCTCAATTTTGTCGCCAACCTCTTTATCTTGATAGAGTACCTTTCGTAAATCAATCGTGTCATTTATATCTTGACCATCAAGCTCCGTAATGACATCTAAGCGTTCTAATCCACCTTTCTCAGCGGGGGATAATGGTTCAATACTCCAAATATAAATTCCACCTTCCACTTCGCTCGGCAGATTTAAACTTCTCTCCCATTCTGATTTTGGTACTTCGTCTAATGAATACAGTTCAATTCCAAGATATGGCCGTGTTACATTCCCTGTTTCTTCTAACTCTTGAATGATTGGTTGCGCAGCATCAATTGGAATGGCAAAACCAATCCCCTCTACAGCTGTTTGATTAATCTTCATCGAATTAATCCCAATGAGCTCTCCTTCAATGTTAATGAGAGCACCACCACTATTACCAGGGTTGATCGCTGCATCTGTTTGAATAACCTCTGCTTGCCAATCTGCTCGTCCATCTTGGTTAAAGTCCATTGGTATGGTCCTTTGTGTTCCACTGATCACTCCTTTTGTAACCGAGCCGGAAAACATATGACCCAATGGATTTCCAATGGCGATTGCTGGTTCACCGACTTTCAATGAGTCAGATGATCCCATCTTTATCGCCTTTTCGACTTTCTTATTATCAATTTTCAATACAGCTAAGTCGGAAAACAAATCTGCTCCAAGAACCTCGGCCTTGACGTTTGTCTCATCAAATAAGATGACATCAACTTCATCCGCGCCTTCTATCACATGGTGATTCGTTACAATATAAGCATGGGAGCCTTCTGTTTTATAAATGACACCAGAACCTGTCCCCGCTTCGTCTCCATCCTGTTGTTGCCAGAAATCTTCTTGAAGTTGAATATTCGTTACCCCTACAACAGCACTTGAGACATCCTCCACAACATCCGTAATTTGTGTTGTTACATCATAATTAACTTGGGCGGTCTTCGTTGTTTGCTCATTATCTAACTCCGGTTCTTCACCATCATTTTTTGTGAAATTAATAACTTCTGGTATGGCAAATGCCACAATAAGTATACCGATGATCATACCTAGCAGGAGTGGAATGAGCCATGAACGCTTCTGTTTTACAGCAGGATAATGATTGCCTTCACCATTATTATTATCCACCATATCACCTCATTATATTAGATTATACGACCCAGATCATGAATGAAACAACTGAATGAATTTCATAATTACCAAGATCAGCAACATCAAAACTAGCTGACTTCAAACATTTGCGTTGGCTTCATTGGATCTGTATCAAATAGATCCATTTCGATCCCACGTTCTTGCAATATATTATGAACAGACATTCTGGCCAAGTCTTTCATATTGTTATCTTTACTTAAATGGGCTAAATAAATACGCTTTGTTTGATTTCCAATAATATCACATAGTGCTAAAGCGCAATCCTCATTTGACACATGACCAGAATCTCCTAATATCCTCCGCTTCACACTCCATGGATATCGCCCCATACGCAACATTTCGACATCATGGTTTGCTTCAAAAATATAGGCATCAGCATTTTCTATCGTTTTTTTGATCCGATCCGACACATACCCTAAATCTGTCACAAGAGCGACTTTCTTATTGTTATTATGGAACGTGAAAAACATCGGCTCCACGGCATCGTGTGACACACCAAATGGTTCGACATCAATGTCACCAAATGTCTTCATTTCTCCAATTTCAAAATGGTGTTTTTGATCGAGTGATAACTTTCCAAGTGAATTTTCCATGGCTTTCCATGTCTTTCGGTTTGCATAAATTGGTAAATTATATTTTCGTGCAATAATACCTAATCCTTTTATATGGTCACCATGTTCGTGTGTGACTAATATACCTGTAAGATTGGCTGGATCTACGTGAACCTCACTAAACAGGCGATCTAATTGTTTGCCACTTAATCCAGCATCAACGAGTAACCTCTCCTGGTCTGATTCAATATAAAAGGCATTCCCCGAGCTTCCTGATGCTAACACACTAAATCGTAATGCCATGTTAATCCCCCCGGTCGATTTCTGATAATTTATCTTTTAGTATTTTTAATGTTTTTTTACGTATCTCTTTATGATCAACAATCGATTCGATTCTTTCGATATGATAAGTCAAGGTTGTTTCGATAAAATCAATTTCCTCATTAGAAAAGACCCAGCCTTCAATTGCATTTACAAAATAATCACGTTCATCATTTACCGTTACTTTCCATGCGGGTACAAAAACTTGTACACCACTAGGTTTAGGTGCTCTCGTATGGAAGCCAATATCAACTTTTGTGATCTCTTCACCAGTCCATAATTCATTCGCGTTGTATAATATTTCGATCGCTTTTATTGGCTTTATTAATGAACTTTTATCTTGTCGAGCATCTTCCTCACCTAACATCGTTTGTGTGTAGAACTCCATCTCATCGTCATCATTTAAATAAATGACAATCATCCCATTTTGATTATAATAAACAGGCCGATCATTTTTTACCTGGAAAAAAATTAATACATTCGCTTCCTTATTCCAATTCCAATACACATAATCATCTGGAAATGCAAAGTTCTTTTTGGCAAAATTCTCAATTGTTTCTTTTGACGCATCAGATGGAAATTTCTTTGGCTTTTTAAAAGCAGATACGACTAAGGTTTTATCTACAATTACCGTCCGCTGATCTTTAAAACCATCATATTTATGAAAGTCCTCTTCTTCAAACACCTTTTCTTTTACGGAAATATAAGGTTCTTTTGCTTGTTCCTCTGGCAATTCAGGAATAACGATCTGGTCTTCTTTAAGTTGTTCTTCAATGGTTGATTCTGAGCGTTCTAATATATCTTTATCCGCATCTTCCTGCTTTTCAAGAAGTTGAACTAGTAAATAAATGTTTAAGATGAGGAAGCTGAGAATAAATAGTGTTTTGATTTTCCCCCATTGCATCCTCAACTACCTCCCTTTTTATAACTATTTAAATCTTCAACTTTAATTTCCTGCCATTCATCATTGTATTTCACATACCAGCTAGGCTCTAGTATGACACTATATGAAGCTTGTTCTGAATAAGTTAACTTATAACCGATCCGAACATCTTGAATATCCGATACGATATAATAATCATTGGTTTCTAAATAATAACTAACTTCTTTACCTGAAGGCAAAGATACAACATCACTTGTAAGTAAGTTATTCAAACTAAATAAGGGGCGTTTGTACGAGTGCAATTCTTGGTTAAACCATTGCTGCTCGATGACAGTTAGCCCACTACTATTAAAGACGGGATAATCATCATATTTCATTTGGTACCGAATCAAATCAGCATTCGTATCGATCTCTTCTAGGAAGTATTTATCTGTCCATCCTTTATGACCATTTATATTGCTGAGGCTCTGTTCGAGCAGCTCCATAGCATCTTTATGCTCTTTATTAGAATGGATGGGGTTAACGAATTCCATGCTCTCACCGTCATTTAAAATCTCCATTCCCCTCTGTCCATCTGTATAATAGGCTTCGCCCGCATTCAGATTTACCGAAGACGGATTATTAAATAACGCATTAACTAATAAATCCGTATCAATATGATTAAAGGCAAAAGAACGTGCTTTCATCTCTGGCCCCTCCACTGGAAAGTAAATCGGTAAATGACCAGTGTTAAGGGTCATAAATTCACTTAACTTTACATCATCCGTCATATACGTTCTAAGCGTGTTGTATAATTTCGTATTTCTTGCAATAGCGGTAACTTCCTTCCGATCATCAGTCGAGATGAAATGCACATTTAAGATGGATTCAGATTGATTAAATGTGATAAACATCCGCTGGAAGGACCAATCTGGTAATGAGGCATCTGTATTAAGATTAAAGGCACTTTTAATAACTTCTACTGGCATTGCCGTTGGAAAAGCGACCTCAACTTTTATATCATCTGTAGGTGGACCGTCGGCCACACTTGTTTTAACATCATCTAGCGCCCATTCTTGCATGTCATGATAGAGTTTCTTCTCCTCCGATTGTTCAGAGAATCCATAATAACGCTCATTATTATGAAATATAATCGATCTCGGTTCGATCATGCGGTGTTTCGTTTCTTCTTGGCCACCCAAATCAACTTCATTCACATATTCTGACGTTGCATTATGGATTGTTTCTTGTTTCGGTTGATTATTAGACAAAGCTAAAGTAAGCACTAAACTAATCACAACAAGAAGGATGAGTATATAAGTTTTTACGATTTCGATATTCATGACTGACCCCTCCGCCTCTTATTTATTAGCGGCAGTGTGAATAAAATTGTCGTTCCTTTACCTTCCGTTCCTTCAACCCAGATCCTACCATAATGGGCCTCCACAAGATCCTTCGTGATGGCTAATCCTAGACCGGATCCACCTAGCTGTCTCGTTCGGGCTCGATCGGATCGATAGAAGCGCTCAAATATTTTATGGCGTTTATCATAGGGTATCCCTAATCCTTCATCTTCAATACGGACTAACAGTTCACGATTTCGATTTAACGTCTGACTTACCTTAAACCGTATGACGCCACCTTCTGGTGAGTATTTAATCGCATTAGAAATGATATTGTCTAGTACTTGGCTCATCTTATCTTCATCTAGCCAAACATAATATTCTTTTGAAGGTAACTCTCTTTTGAAGATTATATTATCCTCTAGATTCATTTCAAAGCGCTCAATCACACTATCAAAATACGCGATAAATTCTGTACGTTTTCGATGTAGTGAATATTCCTTCTGATCCATTCTTGATAATTGGAGAAGGTCATTCACGAGCCGTATCATACGCTCTGTTTCATTTTGGGTCACACTGAGGAACCGTGGTGCAATTTCTTTATCTTCCCATGCTCCATCTGAAAGTGCCTCAAGATAGCTTCGCATTGTTGTCAGAGGGGTTCTGAGTTCATGGGATACATTTGAAACAAATTCACGACGCTCTTGCTCCATCTTTTCTTCTTCCGTAACGTCGCTTAGCACTGTAATAAAACCTGTTACTTGATTATCTTCAGCATAAATAATTGAAAAGTTCGCCCGAATTAGGTAGATATCATCATCACTCAGATCGATGATAATTGAACCACTCGTTTCCAAATCGTTTATGTCAACAATGCGATCTTCAATATTTAGGAGATCCAATAATGGAATGCCTATTAATTTATTCGGGTTCCGACCAATTAACTTCCCAGCCGATTCATTAATCAATGTCACTTCACCATCTTTATCAGTAGCGATAACACCTTCTGACATACTAGCTAGGACAGAACTAAGCTTTTGTTTTTCCTTCTCTACCGCTTGCATGGAGTATTTTAGTCGATCATTCAAATCATTAAAAGTATCTGCTAATTGACTGATTTCATCGGACCCGTAAACATTTACCTTCTGGGTAAAATCCCCCTTTGCCATTGTTAATGCTTGTTGTCGCATTTCAATAATCGGCTTTGTAAAAGCACGAGCAACTAAAATACCTAAAATTGCCGAGATCGTTATAGCGATAAGAGATCCCTGAATGATAATTCGGTTAATATCCTCGACCTGATCATATACCTCTTCAAGCGATGCCTCGAGGTAAATAATCCCAATCACACTGTCATCTTTATCATAGATCGGATCAGCTCTCACATAAATTTGCTCTCCCGTATCATTGTTTAATAGTGTATTGTCAATGGATGAGCCGTATAAAAATGCCTTCTGTACATTATCGTCGATTGTCTTTTTTCCAATTAGATCTTTGATCGTATAATCATTTGTTCCAATTACACGTCTTTCGCTATTGATAACTTGTAGGCTCGTAATGGGATTCATATCAATATTTGCCACAATACCTTGAACATCTTCCTCTAGGGTGGTGGCGTCCTCATCCTCAGACCTTTCCTCATTAAACGCATCCGTTAAATTGTAATTCAACAAGTCGACTCGATCACTAACAGATCCCTTAAAAGCATCTAATAAATCTGCCTCGAGTTCCCGCACAAAGTATGAACCGATCAACTGGACTGCTATGAGCAATAATAATATATAGATAATAATAAATTTAAACTGTATCGAGCGAAAAAAACCAACCTTTTTCATTATTGTTACTCCCGCTCAGGAGTTCGCAAATAATAGCCGACACCCCTACGCGTAATAATCCATGTTGGGCTACTTGGGTTCTCCTCAATTTTTTCACGAAGTCTCCGGACGGTTACATCAACCGTGCGAACATCCCCAAAATAATCATATCCCCATACTGTTTCAAGTAAATGTTCACGTGTCATCACTTGACCAATATGCCGGGCTAAATAATGTAATAATTCATATTCACGATGTGTTAAATCTATATGATCCCCATCTCTTGAAACAGAGTAAGCATCAGGGTGAATCACAAGATTGTCAATGACAATATCTTTCGTTGTTTTAACCGTAGTATCGGGCGTTTCTTGTCTTCGTAAATTCGCCTTCACTCTGGCGATTAATTCACGATTACTAAACGGCTTTGTCACATAGTCATCTGCTCCGAGTTCAAGACCTAACACTTTATCGATCTCAGAATCTTTTGCGGTTAACATGATAATCGGCATCGTCTGTGTTTTTCGAATCTCTCTGCAAACCTCATTCCCATCTCGCTTTGGGAGCATAATATCTAATAAGACCAAATCAGGCTGTTCAGCCTCAGCAAGTTCGACTGCCTCGTCCCCATCATACGCACAAATAACTTCATATCCTTCTTTTTCAAGATTGAATTTTAGAATATCAGCGATCGGTTGTTCGTCATCTACTACTAATATTTTAGTACTCATTTTTCCACATCCTTTGTTTGTTTTCACTTATCATCTCAATATATTACTTCCATGCGCATATAAACATGCTTTAATTATATTTGGTTGTTGATCATTACCTTCCCTATAAAACTTTTTTATAGATTAGCGTACTTTAATAAAAATATCTTACCTTCAAGCATACCAGTAATGATCCATATTGTCAGCATAAAAAACCTTACCGAAAAGCGACCCAAAGCATATTGTTAACCTAAAACATTGGTTCCATCTATTAGATGAAAAGATCCTGCTGCATACTTATCAGTGTAGACATCTTCCTAAAAAAATCCGATGAAGATGCTTAAGGAAGCATCCTCACTCGGATTTCTCTTTATACTTGAATCGGTGTCGGTGGTATATCGGCTGATTGATAGCGATGATCCAAATCAACAAATTTATTATATTCTTTTACAAAAGCTAATTCAATCGTACCTGTAGGTCCATTTCTTTGTTTGGAAATAATGATTTCGATAATGTTTTGCTGTTCTGATTCTGTATCATAATAATCATCACGATATAAAAAGCCAACAATATCGGCATCTTGCTCTAAACTCCCTGACTCACGTAAGTCAGACATCATTGGTCGTTTATCTTGTCGCTGTTCAACACCACGTGATAATTGTGAGAGTGCAATTAATGGTACCTCTAGTTCCCGTGCCAGTCCCTTTAAGGAACGTGAGATTTCGGATACTTCTTGTTGCCGATTTTCTCGTGAACTATCGCTTCCTTGAATCAATTGTAAATAATCAATAATAATCATCCCAAGCCCATGTTCCTGTTTGAGGCGCCGGCATTTTGACCGTATTTCATTTACACGGATTCCCGGAGAGTCATCAATGAAAATACCCGCGTTGGAAAGACTCCCCATAGCCATTGTTAACTTCCCCCAGTCATCTGGTTCAAGCTTCCCTGTTCGCAATCGCTGTGAATCAATATTTCCTTCAGCACAGAGCATCCGGGATACAAGTTGATCTGCACCCATCTCTAAACTAAAGATCGCTACATTTTCCTCAGTTTTGGTTGCTACATTTTGAGCAATATTAAGTGCAAAAGCGGTTTTACCGACTGATGGCCTTGCCGCAATAATAATTAAGTCATTTTTTTGGAAGCCAGATGTCATTTGATCCAAATCTCGATAACCAGTAGCTACACCTGTTACTCGTGAATCACTTTGATGTAAGGTTTCAATATTATCGTACACATCAATGAGAACATCCTTAATGGCTTTAAAAGCCCCGGCATTATTCCGGCTGGACACTTCCAAGATATTCTTTTCCGCTTCATTTAAAAGGTCCTCTACTTCGCCCTCTTTATCAAATGTCGTTGTAACAATATCTGTTGCTGTACGAATCAAGCGTCGTAATAGTGCCTTTTCCTCAACAATTTTGCTATAATACTCGATATTTGCTGCGGTCGGTACACTACTTGCTATATCTGCCAGATAAGAAACCCCGCCTGCTTCATCTAAAACTTGTTCATTCGACAATAAGGTTGTGACGGTTACAAGATCAATTGGCTCTCCCTTATTAGAGAGAGTCATCATCGATTGAAAGATACGCTGATGACTTGCCCGGTAAAAATCTTCCGCAAGTAGAATCTCTGATGCTGCGGAGAATGCTCCAGGCTCAAGAAATATTGCCCCAATGACTGCTTGCTCTGCTTCAATATTATGTGGTGGTGTACGGTCATTCCATACTTGGCTCATTCCTAAACCTCCTCGATAAAAAAGACTTTCTTACCCTCATATAATGGCCATCTTATTTCTTCTCGGAGATCTGAACCGTTATCGTACCCGTAACTTCGGGATGGAGTTTAACAGGCATTTTTGTCACTCCAAGTGTTCTGATTGGTTGGTCAAGCTCGATGTTTCTCCGATCAACTTGATGTCCATATTCTTTCTTTAATTGTTCAGCGATTTGTTTATTCGTAATGGAGCCGAAGAGTTGACCGGCTTCACCGGCTTTAGCTGATAATTCTACAGTTATTTTATCTAAAGCTTCTTTTAATGCTTCTGCACGTTCTTTTTCTTCTTGTTCAAAACGGGCATCTTTTCGTTTCTTTGTTTTTAAGGCTTTTATATTCCCCTGTGTTGCTTCCTCAGCTAAATTATTTTTAATTAAATAATTGCGCGCATACCCTACCGATACCTTTATAATATCACCTTTAACTCCCTGACCTTTTACCTCTTTTAATAAGATTACTTTCATTATGAATCGCTCCCCTCAAAATATTCCTTTAATATATCAACTAATAATCTTTCTGCCTCGTCTGTTGTAATATCTTCTAATTGTGTAGCTGCATTTGTTAAATGCCCGCCACCTTTTAGCTTCTCCATAATCACTTGGACATTTATATCGCCTAATGAACGTGCGCTAATACCAATCTTACCATCATTTCGCTCGGAAATAACGAATGATGCATTGATGCCAGTCATCGTTAATAGTGTATCAGCCGCCTGTGCGATTAAAATTTGATCAAAAACCTGACCCTCTGAAGCTTTAGATACGGCTATCTCCCCATAATAAAGTTCTGCACGTTCGATTAATTGACTACGTCTAACATAAACCCCAAGATCCTCTTTCATAAATCGTTGTACCAAAACAGTGTCTGCGCCTTTTGAACGTAAATAAGAAGCAGCATCAAATGTACGGGAACCCGTTCGCAAAGTGAAGCCTTTCGTATCGACGATAATGCCCGCCAACAATGCTGTTGCTTCCAACATTTTAAGTCTTAAGTTCTTAGGTTGGTATTCAAGTAGTTCTGTTACAAGTTCTGCAGTCGATGATGCATAAGGCTCCATATAAACTAATGTTGGATTTTCTATAAAGTCTTCTCCACGTCGATGATGATCAATAATTACTTTATAATCAGCACGTTTTAGAAGTGCGGGATTAGCAACCATTGATGGTTTATGTGTATCAACAACAACGACAAGACTTCTGCCGGTGATGATTTCCTCGGCCTTATCTGGACCAATAAAATGTTGCCAAATTTCATCGTCTTTTTTCATCGCTTCTACGACCCGATAGATACCTGTGTTTACATCATCAGGATCAAAGACAATATGACCTTCAACACTGTTGGATTTAGCAATATTTAAAACACCAATTGCTGCTCCTAATGAATCCATATCTGGTGACTTGTGCCCCATAATAATGACCTTGTCACTTGCTTTTACAAGTTCTTTTAATGCGTGTGATATGACCCTAGCCCTCACACGTGTTCTCTTTTCCATTGGATTTGTTTTTCCGCCATAGAAACGAACTTTCCCGCTATCCTCTTTAATGGTAACTTGGTCGCCCCCACGCCCTAAAGCTAAATCTAGACTCGATTGTGCAATCTCGCCAAGAGTTGGTAGTGACGTGTTTCCGAGCCCGATCCCAATACTAAGTGTGAGAGGATTTTTCTGATTCTCGGCAACATCTAGCTCACGAACTGTATCTAAAATACCAAACTTTGATTGTTCTAAATCTCGAAGGATCGATTGCGTAAAAATCGCCAAAAACCGATCTTGTGATGTCCGTTTCAAATATACACCATGGTTATTAGACCAATGATTTAATACAGATGTTACGTTTGAGTTTAACTTACTCTTAACCGTATCATCCATGTTTTGTGTTATTTCCTCATAATTATCTAGATAGATGATGGCAATCACTGTCTGTTCATCTGCATACAAGGTTTGAATCTCCGAATGACTCGTTTGATCCAATAAATAAAGAATCTGTTCTTCCTTCTTTACCATGGTTTCAAATACAAAATCATCCAGCTGAAATCTAATCTGATCGTTGTCTTCTTGGATAAGCTGAACTAAATCCCCTGACAGGTTGTTTAAGGATTGGCCGACCAATGTATCTCCACTAATAAATTCATTCATATAGGGATTGACCCATTCAACTTGGTATTCCTCATTAAATAAAATAATACCAATTGGCATTTCTAATAAAGTCTCTGCACCAACCTTTTCTAAGCGATGCGAGATCGTTGATATATATTTCTCTGTTTCATTCAGTAATATTCTTTCTGTCCGAAGACTATAATAGAAGGATGCCACTAATAACAATGTCATTACGAGCCCAAGTATCCACTGGTTAATCCATATGATAATTACTAAAATAACCGATAATGAATAAATAACCCATAGATGACTGCTGAATATACGTTTACCTTGTGATTCTGACATAGCATGTAGCCTCCTTCTACCTCAATTCAGGCGTGTTCTATTATTTTTCCTTATCCCCATTTACAATTCGACTTCTTAACCCAAAACCTATATCAATTATACCGATAATTCGTATAAAATAAATGAGCAGAAACGGGAATAATATTGTTGCCACAACACTTATGATCGGTAATACTTTAGACCACTTGCGATGATGCCAATAAAAGAATATAAAAGATAATCCCTGTAATGTTAGGAAAAATCCTACTAAGAGTGAAAAGTTGCTTACCGTAATCGAGAGAAGTCCATCCGGATCAAGTTCCATAAAGGATGTTACTAATAGAATGAAATATACCCAAACGATTGCCACAGGAAAGTTCAGCATCCGGAATGGTGGGAAATGCATTTCTTTTGACTGTAGTCTGTTCATGACCTTATAGGCTGCCCACTGACTTAGGAATGCGATTATAATGCCCGCGATAGCAATTCCGACAGGGATAAGGTTTTTTACTTGTGACAAGCTCTCCTCAATTAAAGCTATTCCTTCTTCTCCCGTCCCATTAAATCCATACTTCTCCAATAGTTGTTCACTTAATTCCATAGATTCATCTAGAACGGAATCCATTTGCGCTGCAAAATCGATCTGTAAAAGTAATTGTGTAAACAAAAACACGAATAATAATCCGACAATAAACCCCATTGATCCACGGACCCATGTTTCATATGCACTCGAGCGGTGATGAATTGCTGAACCAATCATAATTCCACCTATCCCTGACAAGATCGTCATCGGTAAAGTGAATGCCGTAGCAAAGAACAAACTCAATATAATAATAGCTCCAAACATAATGAGCGAAGGTCGCCAATCATATTTAGATGCATAGATAATAAATGGTATCGGCAATATAAAAAGCCCTACTAACATGAAAAACGGTATGAAAATCGTGATCAATAAGAGTACTATATATATAGCTGACCACATAGCACCGTCTGTTACTTCTCTAGTTTGATTCATAACCCACCTCTATCATTGATAACTTCCTTATTCTAATATGATAACACGATTTCTGTAGAACGGGGTGTCGAATAGGAGGGTGTAAAGTATTTCCTGGGGAATAACCACCTTTTATGCTATGGTACGTTAGAATGAAGAGGTTTTCTAGTTTAATCCATACGCGGGTTCTTCACTTCTAGACCATGATTATCTATTGGTTCTACGTAGCCTATAAGAATACTGCTAAATTATCCACATTTAAATGGTCGCTACTTTTAATTTTAGGTATAATAGAGGTTATTGACTATATTGAATGAATTTCATAATTGCCAAAATCGGCAACATCGATACAGTATGTAGTTAAGAACGGATCAACGAAACTATATGTTGTAGCGATGTTGCACTAAACCGATATTATGAAATTCATTATATTATATAGAATAATGAAACTCATTCAAAAGGATGAAAATAATGATTTTTTGGCAAACCTTTTTAGATAGTATCAAATTACCTAATAAAAGAGCTTTATTTAGATTAAATCGGATCGGCATGGATATTGTCGTTATTTACTTAGCGATTTTGTTGTTTTTTGTTTCCATTCCATCACTCATAGAACAAGTGTCAAATCCTAGTGGACTTGGTGCAAATATGAGCCTGTTCTTCCTCATGATTTACTTTTTCATCTTTTATTATTTACCATTATTGGTCATTGTATTTTCTTTTCTATCATTAATTGCTTATTTAGGAACTGGACTAACGAAATTAATGAAGCGAAAACTACGCTTTGCAATCTTATGGAAAATGAGCGCATTTGCAACAACTGTACCCTTTGCAATCTATACACTATTTGCCCTATTTTTCCCGATTAACGATCTATACTTATGGGTCTCCTTATTGTACACAGTTATCCTCTTGATTAAAATGATTTCTATTTATCCAAAACGAAGAACGCGTCCAAAACAGTAGCTCCCTCTATAGCGGGAGCAACCACTTTTAGTCATAGAAAGAGAAAAAAACCCCAAATCCAGTATTCTATAAATATATAGCTGGATTTAAAGGTTTTTTTAATTATTCTGTAACAAAAGGTAACAATGCCATTGTACGTGCACGTTTGATTGCTTTTGTAAGTTTACGTTGATACTTGGCAGATGTTCCTGTTACACGACGTGGAAGAATGTTTCCTCGTTCTGAAACGAAACGCTTTAGCAAGTCAACTTCTTTATAGTCGATATGTGTAATGCCATTTGCTGTAAAATAGCATACTTTACGTCTTCTTGGACGACCGCGACGAGCTCCCATAAATACCCCTCCTGACTTATGAATAGATGCTCATTCTCTAAAATGGCTATGACTACTAGTGTGTGGCTGAGTAGTCTACCCTTTAATATTACTATTTTTGTGTGTTTATATATATAAATGTGCAATAGTGTGTATTTTATACATGCGCATAAAGAATGTTACCTAATTCATGACCAAATGTCAACCACTTCAATTTATTTTAATGAGTTTTATAATCCCAACTATAGAGACCGGCAAATGCTGAATATGCATATATAATCCAAAAGGACTAAAATGGAACGATCTTCATCATTTCACGTAGAGTAAATTCATTCTGATCTGATGTGGCACCAGATTGCTTACTTTTCATTATTTTGACTTTGGAAAATCGCCACCTACCGGAATCTAATCTTCAGTTGGATATTTCATAAAAAAAACAACCTAATGATTAGCAATGTAAGAACCCCGCTTGGAAATAATGGCGGGGTTCCTTATGGTACGGTGCAATATTTTTTGTCACTCAGTAATGTTACTATTCCTCCTCCTCCTCTGCTGGTTCATCACTACCACGATAGCGTTTATATGGCAATAGATTCCAAGTACGATACCCTAAGTCTTCCGCGTGAATCGGTTGAGGTGTGTCCTGTAGAATCCTTTGGGCTACCTCTAATTCACGCCCTGCCTCATCCTTATCTTGGTACATGAATTCGTCGGAAGCAGTCACCGAAGCTTGTTCAACCTTTTCCTCTAAATCTTGGATGACCATCTCTTGTTGAGATTGCACTGCTTCACGAGCCTCTGTTACCCATATAGGCTGTAGATTACGGTTGACATCACCGATACTACTATATTCTTCAAATACGTCTCGATAAATACGATCAGCATTTAAACGGACATCCATATTAACCGTTTCTAAATCCGTATTCGTCAACTCTTCCAATGTCAATGGTGTACAACGTTTTCGGCCACCCAAAGCATTCAACTCTAGGTAAAACGGAAACATACTTTTGATTGTTTTCCCAACAGGGGAGATCGATTCGTTGCTCTCATCAAGCCCTTTAGGTTGGATCCCTTGCAAGGCAATTCGGGCCGATTCAGGTCGAACAATTTCCTTTGGAGGCATAATCCCATGACGTAGCATTTCTCGAATACCTGTACCCGAAATATTAATCCGGTACTGCTCATCATGTGGACAAGACTGACCTGTCGCCGGATTATTACAGCGTGTACAGTAAAATACTTCATGGAATAATCGAATATCAATCCCTAATTCTTTAGGATCAAATTCATCAAAGATTGTATGACTCGCATACTTATCGTAGTAATCACCAATTCCGGCATGATCTCGACCGATTAGTGCATGCGTACAACCATAGTTCTTCATAATCAATGCATGTAGAACTGTTTCACGAGGTCCGGCAAAAATATACGTTACCCTTAAAGGTGCAAGGATTGATCGCCCTTTAGGATAATACGTGTCTAGAACACTTCGATAGGAAAGCATCCGGAATTCATGACGCGTATATTCACGTTTAGCCATTTCAACAAGTGGCTGAAGCAACAACCCATCGATTTCTTCTAATGCATTCTTATGGATATATTCATGGCCTCGATGTAGTGGGTTAGCACCCGTTATAAATCCAGCAGCCGAACGGAACTTCTTCTCATCATAAAATTCTCTCCATGTATCTTTTGGTTCAAGTCGCAGTTTTTCAAATGGTCCCCAATCAACACGGTTTAACAGTTTAATCGATCCACCTAAGGCCGTATCGCCCATTCTTCGGTATACTGCATCAACCCCTGGATGGTTCCGATCCGTTGTTCCAAACAAGTGTGAAGCTCGATAATCTTTATCATATGAAAAAATATCAGTTAGTGTAAGAATAGCAATTGGTTTTTTGTCCTCATCAGCTAATGTTACTTCATCCCCGACAGCGAGTGCCTCCACAACGACTCGATTACGTTCACCGGTAGGAGCAAAACTAAGAGGCACAGGCCAAACAAGACCATTCTCCAAACGGCCTTTACTTAGTACTGACTTGTAATTAACCTCATCCATAAACCCTTCATTCGGAGATAAAACCCCTGTTGCGATCATTTCTACTGTGATCACAGCTTCCATGTCAATCATGATCATTGGTAATTGCGCAGCTTTTATAAGCTCATCATCTAGCTCTTTTCCTTTTAATACTAAGTCAACCAACTTTCCACCGTGTGGCTGTTGCGGATAATTCGCAAACTTTCCCTCTTCAGTACCCATCGTTTTTTGATTCATTAATTTTCCTCCTCGTTTCATCTTGTGCTCTCTTGCTCTTGTTCCAGTTCGGATGAACCAGACACAATGCCTAGGAAATCACCGATCAATTGCTTGCCCCAAGTCATTCGTCTAAGGGATTCTAGCATGATGAGGTGCCCCCTTTTACCCAAGTATTTATCAAGAGACCCACTTTACCCACGTTCTCGAATCTTTTATTGTCTTGCTTTCATGGATATATGCCGAGCTCCTAACAGAGTCCAGAGCTTTCATTACAATTTACTGTTACCGCTTACATTTATCTTATAATATAAATCCCCAACTGGTAAGCGCATCAATATTTAGGGAAGATACAGTGAGCTTTTTATTTGTTTATTCTGATTATTAGTATATGTTCATTAAAATAAAAAGTCAAGATACGCTCTCAACCTAAATCTATGATTCCCATGACATAAAATATGCTAAAAGATGATGGCGACAGACACAAATCAGATACCTTTTATAATGATCATAGTACCACCTTTATAATCCAGCGATTAGATTTTGGTGATTTTTATTTCTTTTATTTGGTACCCATCGATATCCTCAACAACAAATTGATATCCTTCACGCTCGATTGTCGTTCCTTTTGCTGCGTCTAAATTTTCCATGAAGACCCATCCACCAATGGTATCGATTCCATCACCATGTAGGTCTATACTCAATAAATCGTTGATTGCTTCTATTTGTAACTTGCCTGATACAACGATTATATTATTCCCCTTCTTTTCAATCAACGAGCTTTCATTGATATCAAATTCATCACGAATATCCCCAACAATTTCCTCCAAAATATCCTCCACGGTTACAAGACCCGCGGTCCCACCATATTCATCATTTACAATTGCCATATGAATGCGTTCCTTTTGCATCTTAAGTAGAAGTTCCTTTATCTGTGTTGCTTCAGATACATGAATAATGGGACGAATATATTTATCGATCGATGTGGGCCGATCCTTATTAAATTGCCCAGTAAACACATCCTTTAAATTTACTAACCCGATAATATTATCCTTATCCGGGTCAGCGACAGGGTATCTTGTAAATTGCCCATCATGTATCACTGCAACATTTGCATTAAAACTATCTGCTTTAAAAAAACAGAACATTTCTGTACGTGGTACCATAATTTCCTTTGCTAAACGCTCATCAAAATCAAAGACATTGTTGACATATGTCATTTCAGACTGATTGATCTCTCCCCTCTTATAGCTTTCTGAAAGGATAAGTCGCAATTCCTCCTCTGAATGAGCAATTTCGTGATCTTTCGCAGGTTTGAATCCGAATAAGCGAATAAATTGACGTGCTGATCCATTCAATAACCAAATAAACGGATACATTATTTTATAGAAAAGAATCAATGGTTTAGCTAAGAGTAAA
Source organism: Virgibacillus sp. (assembly GCA_035302925.1). Classification (GTDB taxonomy): domain Bacteria; phylum Bacillota; class Bacilli; order Bacillales; family Amphibacillaceae; genus CALAMD01. The sequence continues at coordinate 20,864 of DATGSG010000098.1, forward strand.
GTAACAATTTCCGCTTTTTGAATAGCAATTGTCTTCGGTGCCAATTCACCAATCACTACATGTAAATACGTTATCGTAAAAAAGGCAATAGCAAATGACAAAAGCGAAGTAATTGTCGCATTCAAACCAAGTTGAACAAAGAATGGTCCTAGCAAACGCATCACTGTTGGTTCACCTAACCAACCCAATCCTAATGCCGTAACGGTTATTCCTAATTGACATGCAGATAAATAGCCATCTAGATTATCGGTCAGCTTTTTAGCATGTATAGCTCGTTTGTTCCCAGATTCAACTAAGTAATCGATATGTGTTGAGCGAACTTTTACGATCGCAAACTCGGCCGCTACAAAGAATGCTGTCAACAATATCAATAGAGCAAGCATAAGTAAATTAATAATTGTCAATTCGGGTCCTTGTATTTATAAACACAAGGACTTCACCTCCCAATTACTCTCAAAGTAGCCCATTAATTCCCGTTTACACACTCTCTTTCGCAGATGTTCCAGTTACATGGGGCTAACCTATACAACGTCATGATCTGAATTGAATGTGAAGGCGGATATGGGTTTATCTTCCTATTAGCATCACCTATTTTTCCTTTTTCATGATGATCTAAAAATTATGACTTTATGGATTAGCCGAGAACACTTGTGACTTCAGTCATAGGAGGTTCAAAATATGCTTGTTTCAACGGAATAAAGTTCATAATTGGGGGATTGATTATTTAGCAAATCATAATAACCTTTTCGATTAAACCGTTATTTAAATGCTATCTAATGAATTTCATAATTCCTATTTATAGCTATATCATTCCAACAGCGAAGTGGCATAGCCGTTTATGGTGATTATGGAATTTATTCCCTCTATAAGGAAATAAAAAACTGCCAAATTTAATCTTTAAGTTCGATCATTCCATCACACAATGGAGTAAAGGACCTAAGGATTATATTTGGCAGTCATTACGTTCTTTGTTTCATTTTCGCATTAAATCATATACACACATATATGATTTTTTACACACACTTATTACACATTATTTACACACTGTACGCTGGTCAGAACGGTAAATCATCATCAGAAATATCAATTGGCTCTCCGTCATTTTTAAACGGATTGTTCTGTTGTTGATTTTGATTTTGATTTTGATTTTGATTTTGATTTTGGTTCTGGCCTTGATTCTGGTTATAACTTTGATTTGATTGGGATCCTGCTGGACTTTGGCCCCCACCTTGTGAGGAACCTTTTGGCTCTAAGAATTGTACACTATCTGCAACAACTTCTGTTACATAAACAGTCTTACCATCTTGTCCTTCATAGCTACGTGACTGTAATCTTCCATCAACACCTATTAAATTACCCTTTTTCATGTAATTAGCAAGGTTTTCCGCCGGTTTACGCCAAACTACACAGTTAATAAAGTCAGCTTCACGGTTCCCTTGTTGATTTGTAAAAGGTCGATTAGCTGCTACTGTAAAGTTAGCTACCGCCACACCATTTGGTGTATAGCGTAAATCAGGATCCCTTGTTAACCTGCCGACAATAACGACACGATTTAACATCAGAACCACTCCTTATTTATTAATCATCCAGTCGAACTACCATATG
>DATGSG010000099.1:0-11435 GCA_035302925.1 Virgibacillus sp.
AAGCGAGATTATGTACAGCATTCCACGACTGGCATAACTGAATATACGGATTATAAAGAGCAGTTTGTGAAAGCCATTTATAAGCAACGGTCCCAAGAAGGGTAAATAGGGATGTAAAAAAAGACGCGAAGCCCCCTTGTCTGATCAGGCTTCACGTCTTTTCTTTATTTGTTAATCGAAGTAGTTTAATAGTCCAGTTGTAATGCCATTGGCGATTCCGACTTGATACTCATCCGTTTGAATCGTTGCTAAATCGTTTTGATTGGTAAGGAAACCCAGCTCTACAAGGACGGCTAAGTCGCTATTTTCCCGCAAGACATAAAAGTCATTCCGCATAATACCACGGCTTTTTAAGTCTACTTGTTCGGCGATACCAGACTGGATATCTTGTGCCAATTGACGATCATTTCCAGATGGGGAGTAGAAATGTGTACTAAACCCGTTAATGGAATGCTTGGCATGTGCATCATAGTGAAGACTGATAAAGGCATGTGTATTGTATACGTTGCTAATGGAAACTCTTTCTTCAAGTGATAAATAACGATCTGATTCTCTCGTTATGATGACGGTTGCCCCTGCTTCACGCAATTTTTTTGCGGTATTGTTTGCTGTTGCTAATAATAAGTCCTTTTCATGTATACCGTTAATGGCCTTTGAACCCGGATCCCTGCCACCATGGCCTGGATCAAGGACGATATTATAGCCAACTAAAGAGTTGTTTGTTCCTTTTTTAGTTGTTTCTTCCTTTGGCGATGTATCTTTATGGTTATCCTTTTTTATTGTTTTTCCTTTATTGCTCTTTTTCTGAGGTTTTACTGAGCTTGTGTTAGAACTACTTGTGAGCCATGCGGCTATCCAGCCTGTTGAGCCATCGGCTAAGGTGATCTTGTGCCAATCATTGCTCGTCTCTAGTACTTCGTATGTTTGTCCTTGAGAGGCAGATTGGAGCACCTGGTTCTCGGTTCCGGGACCAGATCGAATGCGAACATTATCCGTTGTGATGGTGATTTCCCCTTTTTGATCGGTGTTTTTTTGTTGTTGTTCGTTCTCATTCGTATGCGTCTCTTCCTGATTCGCTTGATACAAGTATTGGGAGGCGACCCAACCGACTTGTCCACCATAATAGGTTTGGGCCCAACCATGGCTTTCCTTAAAGACGACGACTTGAGTTCCTGTATCCAACTTGGCAATGACTTCTGCATCATTCGCTGGTGCGCTTCTAACATTTAAATTAGCAACCCCGACGATATAATGTTCTCCATCCTGAGCATGAACAGTTGGTAAGTCAGTAAAGAAGAAGGATGTAAGGATAATGATTATAATAGCTTGATTGAATCGCGACAATTTCATAGGCTGTACTCCTTTTCATGATGAGATAGTTTGTCTTATTTACTATTAACCTATTAGGGGGTCTTTTAAACACAAAATTCAAAAAAAGGGCCTAAACAACTAGCTGTCATGAGGAAGATCTAGTACAATCGATCTAGTTTTCTATTATTCTACTGAAAAGTAATAGATTAGCAGGTTCTGACTGAATACTATCCAAAATAAAAAACAGTCGAACTCATGTGAGTCCAACTGTTCTGTAATTTATTGCGCGCCATTCTGAATCATGACGGCAAGGTGCCTAGACTTAAACTTAAGCCCGTAACCATTTCCATATTTCTTTAGGTGTTGCATTTTTACCGTACATGAGAATTCCCGTTTTAAAGACTTTCCCGGCAATCTTGATGAATACCCAGACACTGATTATTAAAATCACAATCGCCAAAATAATTTCCAGCCATGGCCATTCCTCTAACATGGATAGTCGAATGAGTAAAACACCAGGCGATGTAAAGGGAATATACGTACCAATCTTTGCGATCAATCCACTTGGATCATTGAGGATAGGTCCAAGGAATATAAAGGGTAAGAAAGGGAGCATCAGAACCATTCCCTGAAAGTTTCCCGATGTTGAAATATCTTCCATTGTTGCTCCTAAGCCGACAAAAATAGAAGCAAATAGTAAATACCCTAGCACAGCGATGAATAGCAAAATAGCAAGTTCTGGAACGAATAAATGTTCGAAAATGGGGATATCAAACTTCCATAGTACAGCCGGCAAGCTGATGCCGATCCAGACGAACACTTGAATTAAACCAATCACAAAATAGCCGATAATTTTCCCTTGCATTAATTCACTTGGTAATACGGAGGATAGAATAATTTCCGCGATTTTATCCTTTTTTTCCTGTGAGGCACTTTGGAAAATCATCATCCCCGTGATGACGATCGAAAATAAGACGATTCCGGCAAAAGCACCTGGAATGATTCGTTCTAATGGATCGGCAGCACTTTCCTTTTCGTCGTTCACACCGACCTCAGTAATTTCTTCAACTTCAAAAGCAATACCTTGTTCAATCATAGCACGCTCTTCTTCTGTTAATCCTAGTTGTTCAAGCTGACTCTTGAGTATAGGGTCTTCAAGGATGTGTGTTTGAAATAAGAAGTCTTCATCCATATCATCACTCGTATGTACGGTGATGACTCCCTCATTCATATTCTCTTCCGTTAAATCCATATAAGCAATATTTTCTTCTGTTTTAAGTCGGTCCTCCATTCCATTTAGATCGGAGTCGGTTTCTTCAATGATCCAATTTACGGGCGGGTTTTGCTCAACTGACTGTTCAATTTCATCCAAGATATGGATGTCATCTTTCACAAACACAGTAATTACCTCTGGTTCAGAATCACCAAATAAACCAGGTACGATCATAAAAAATAGAAAAATCAACGGTGTGATGAGTAATCCAATGACAAAAGATTTATTTTTCATATTTCGCTTAATTTCCCACTTGGCAACCTTCCATGTATTACGCATGTTGTTCACCTGCTAACAGTGGTTCACTTTGGTTTGTAGCAATATCAACGAAAATTTCGTGAAGTGAAATTCGGTTAATAAATATTTCCTGAATGACGAGACTCTCAGGTATCGTTTGCAACCATTTTGCGATCTGGACATCTTTCGATAAGTGTAGAATAGCTAGATCACCGTCAAGATTCAGCTTCTCAACAAATGGAAGTTTTTCTAATACTGTCCGGCTATTTTTTCCGCGAATCGTACATTTAAAGTTTGCGTATTCTGATTTTACTTCATCCATGAAGCCATAAATCACCCGTTTGCCTTGATGCATCAAAAATAGGCGATCACACATTTCCTCAACAAGATTCATTTGATGGGAGGATAGTAAGATGGCCGTGCCTTGATCGGCAAGCTGCCGAATTTCAGTTTTAAATAGATCTTGGCTAACGGGATCGAGTCCTGAGAATGGTTCATCAAGAATTAATAAATCGGGTTCGTGCAGGATCGATGAAATAAATTGTACCTTTTGCCCCATTCCTTTTGATAATTCTTCAACCGACACATTTTCTTTGCCTTCTAAATCAAACTTTTTTAAATACATGAGCGCCCGTTCTTTTGCCTTCTTCATTGGATAATCTTTTAAATCAGCTAAATAAAGTAAAATATCCATCACCTTCACATTTTTATACAACCCCCGTTCTTCTGGTAAATAGCCGATCTTATGTCGAGGGATTTCTCCAGATTCCCCACCCTGGAAGGTGACCGTTCCTTCATCCGGATATATAATGCCCATGATGTTACGAATGGTCGTTGACTTTCCCGCCCCATTCGGTCCTAAAATAGCCATGATTTCCCCCTGTCGTACGTCAAAGGAGATCTGATCCAGTACTTTTTTGTCTTTAAACGATTTGCCTAGTCTTTCTACCGTGAGCATCGCTTTCATTTTCTTCTCCATCCCATCATTATGATTTTAAACTGAATGCGCTAACATTTTTTAAATGATCTACCTATTATTTATGTAGTCCATCAAGGCTATGTTCATGTATAATAGATAGTGAATAGCATGTAATTGTAAAATAGAAATAAGTCATTATATTACTTATTTATACTACAGTATAATGTGTAATATAATCAATAGAGAAAATTAATTTTGGAGGAGTTTAACCGTGGAAAAACAGCGTATTCGAGTAGAATTATCAACAACGAAGAAAGAGAAGCCAGTATCTGATCAATTGGAATTTGGAAAAGAATTCACGGATCATATGTTTATCATGGATTACACAGAAGGTAAAGATTGGCATGATGCAAGGATCGTACCTTATCAGCCCATTACATTAGATCCTGCAGCCGTGATCTTCCATTACGGGCAAACGGTATTTGAAGGACTTAAAGCCTATCATCGGGAAGATGGGACTGTCGGTTTATTTCGTCCTGAGAAAAACATTGAGCGATTAAATCAATCAAATTATCGGTTATCTATGCCTGAGATTGATCATGAGTTCGCATTAGAGGCATTGAAAAAGCTCATTCAAATCGAGAAAGATTGGGTTCCAACATCAGCAGGGACGTCTTTATATATCCGTCCGTTTGTCATTGCTACAGAATCAAGTTTAAATGTGGCCGCATCAACATCCTATCGGTTTATGATCATCTTATCTCCTGTTGGTTCATATTATAAAGAGGGGATGAACCCTGTTCGTATTTTAGTCGAAAATGAATATATTCGTGCCGTACCAGGGGGAACAGGTACAGCGAAAACCGCTGGGAATTATGCATCTGGATTAAAAGCCCAAGAAAAGGCAGAAAAAGAAGGATATGCCCAAGTATTATGGTTAGATGGAATTGAGAAGAAGTATGTGGAAGAAGTAGGCAGCATGAATATCTTCTTTAAAATAAATGGCGAAATCATTACGCCTGCTTTAAATGGAAGTATTCTAGAGGGTGTAACAAGAAACTCCATCATCCGTCTCTTAGCTCATTGGAATATGCCTGTTACAGAACGTAAAATATCGATGGTAGAAGTGAGTGCGGCACATAAAGAAGGTCTTTTAGAAGAGGTATTTGGAACGGGGACAGCAGCTGTGATCTCTCCGGTTGGAGAATTTAATTGGCAAGGTGAGAAGATGGTTGTGAATGAAGGGGAGACAGGTCATCTATCTAAGAAACTGTACGACACGATTACACGCATCCAAACAGGAAAAGAAGCAGATCCGTTTGATTGGATCGTACATGTAGAATAACGTAAAAATATAAAACAGTTACTATTTTCACTGAAGAATGAATGAATTTCATAATTACCAAAATTAGCTACATCGATACAGGTGTTGCACTAAACCGGTATTATGAAATTCATTAATGGTAACTGTTTTTATGATTTTCATAAAATAGTAGGTGAATAGACTGGACACAACACTTGCATTTGTATTGATTATATTATTGGCAACGATTTTACAAACGAGTACTGGATTTGGCTTTTCGATTATGGCTACTCCCTTTTTATTACTAATATTTGCGCCTAGAGAAGCGATTCAGATTAATTTATTTTTATCGTTACTCATTTCGTGTGTCATGATTGTCAAGGTGAGGAAAGATGTCAATACGAAAATTTTAAAACGTTTAATAGTTGGAAGTGCGACTGGATTGCCAATTGGAATCCTCATTTTTCTAAACATGGATATGCGTTTATTAAAGATCAATATAAGTGTACTTATCCTTTTGCTAACAATCTTGTTAATGATCAATTTACGAATGAAACAATTGCCTTGGCGTGATACGCTTGTTGGTGGAATCTCGGGTTTGTTAACAACAAGTATCGGGATGCCAGGCCCGCCCTTATTATTATATTTTTCAGGTACAAATATGTCGAAAGCAGCACTACGGGCAACAACACTCGCCTTTTACTTGTTTATTTATGCGGTAAGTTTAGCCATTCAAATTGGTTTCGCAGGAACGTCAAGAGAAGTCCAATCATCCCTGATTATTGGCATCCCAATCAGTCTTGTTGGTATCTATTTAGGGCAATTACTATTTAAATGGATTAACCAAGAGACCTTTCGTATGTTAACATATCTTTTATTGTTCATTGCAGGCGGCTATTTATTGCTCCAACAATTCTAATGTTTCGCACCCTTTAATTGATGGAACTGGTTGTCTTTTTAAATGGGGTGGGATTTTATGAAAAGAGTGCGCATAAAAGTGGCACATTATGTAAAAGCTAGATGGACAATAAAATTTACATAAAGGAGCTCAACTAATATGAAACATTGGGTTTATGCAATCAGTCTATTTTCGATCGTATTTTTATTAAGTGCTTGTGGTACAGGTAAAAGTGGAGCAGAAGAGGAAGTAGAGGAAACAGAGCAAGAGAGTGAAGCGGTAAGTAGCACGGAGGCAGTCCATGTCGAGTTGATTAATACGGCAGGTGAAAAAGTAGGCATCGCACAATTAACCCCTGTGGTAGATGGTGGAGGGGTCAATATTAATTTAGAAGCATGGGATTTATCACCAGGTATTCATGGGTTCCACATTCATGAAAAGGGAGTCTGTGAAGAACCTGATTTTGAAACAGCGGGAGGGCATTTTAACCCCGAAAATCGTGAACATGGTTTTGATAACCCGGAAGGTCCACATGCAGGGGATTTGCCGAATATAGAAGTCGATGAGGATGGGAAAGTAGAGGATGACATCGTAACAGAACTGGTAACCTTGCAAAAGGGACAAGAGAACTCAATCATTCGTGAAGGGGGAACATCACTCATGATTCATGCTGATCCTGATGATTATGTATCACAGCCAGCAGGGGATGCAGGAGATCGTGTTGCTTGTGGTGTGATAGATGGCTAGTGTTCAGCTGATTTAAAAGATAATCAAGCAGACACAACTCTTCCTAATTAGCAAGACAGAAAAGCATGATGTTCAATCAATAGAAGTATTCCTTCAGTGAAATACTCTTCCTAAAGACCACAGCTCATCCTGTGGTCTTTTTTGGTACATCGTTATTTCCTATCCTACGATTTACTTAATTTATAAACTAAGCAGAGAATGTAAAGTAAACCCGTTATGATGTTATTTACGCATCTTATCCTGTATAATAAATGATTCGGGAAGCGGAAGAGAGGAAGAAATAGATGAGTGCAAATTCAAGTACACATACAACGGAACAACCAGATAAAATATGGACGCGCGATTTTGTCCTCATTTGCTTCGCAAACTTTTTTATATTTTTGGGATTTCAAATGACCTTACCAACCTTACCTTTATTTGTTAAGGAATTAGGCGGTAGTGATCAGATGATTGGAGTTATTGTAGGTGTTTTCACCTTTTCAGCATTGCTATTCAGACCATATGCTGGACACGCATTAGAGTCAAAAGGAAGACGTTTTGTCTATATGTTTGGACTGAGTATATTTGTCTTCTCGGTCGGTTCGCTAGCGTTTGTATCTAGTATTTTATTTTTATTTATCATGCGTGTTGTACAAGGGATAGGTTGGGGATTCTCAACGACAGCTACAGGTACAATTGCAACAGATCTGATTCCACCTAAGCGGCGTGGTGAGGGAATGGGTTATTTTGGCCTATCAGGGAACTTAGCGCTCGCATTTGGGCCGGCACTTGGTTTAACGCTCGTTGGAGTCATATCGTTCACAAAGTTATTTTTAATTTGTGCGGGTTTTGGATTAGTTGCTGTACTCTTATCTTCTAAAATACGGTATAAGCAAGTTGAGGAGTCACCACATAAAACGACTACCGTTAAATTTGATATCTTTGAGAAGACAGCCTTACAACCATCTATCTTATTATTTTTTATTACCGTTACATTTGGTGGAATCGCTGCTTTCCTGCCCCTATATGCAGTGGAAAAGGGAATTGGTGGGATTGAATTTTACTTTTTAGTTTATGCGATCTTCTTATTAACGTCCAGAACATTTGCAGGGAGAATTTATGACCGAAAAGGGCATACCTACGTATTCCCACCAGGGGTTATACTTATTTTTACAGCGATGCTCTTATTAGCTTGGTTACCAAGTACGACCATCATGTTAGTTGCTGCCGGGCTGTATGGATTAGGATTCGGTAGTGTCCAACCTGCTTTGCAAGCATGGGCGGTGGATCAGGCGGCTGATAATCGTAAAGGGATGGCAAACGCAACTTTCTTTTCATTCTTTGATTTAGGTGTTGGGATTGGTGCGATTAGCTTCGGACAATTAGCCTCACTCTATGGTTATAGCGCGATCTATTATACGGCAGCAGGATCTGTCACATTGTCTTTAATTGTCTATCTTTATTTATTACTAAGAGCGAAAAGGATGCAGACGGCATAAATGGCCGGAAAAACATCGGCCGAAGAACCAGTTTTTATGACTGTGTTCTTATTTTTTGTTGTTTTATTTATCGATCGCTTTGTCTAGGTGGATCAGGTTTTGAATAAGAACAGGCTTATCAAATGAAATGAAAGATTAGATGTTAGGAAATATGGGGTTATTCATGTATAATATATACCTAGTTTTAGAAGTCTAATTAAGAGGTTTCGTACAAAAATAGCATTTCTCGTTTATCAGTAAAAATGAGATTATAGAAGGTAGGGTCATCCAGCTTTGAAATCTAATAATGAGATGAACATTCAAAAGATGTTTCCAACTGAGGTTTATCAGCATGGATTAGCATATTTTAATAATGATCAAGTAAGTGATTTGTTATTTGATATTAATAATGAAGTTTGGACTGCCACGGTACAAGGAACAAAGGAACATTTTGTCGAGGTGAATTTACAAGACATTGGGCAAGGATCAATTAGCGCATACTGTGATTGTGAAGCTTTTAGTACGAACGGCTCTTGCAAACATATTGTCGCTGTCCTTCTTAGTGTTACTCATAAAACGGAAGAGAAGGCCCGTGTTCTTGATTATAAGACTGCGAATAAATTTATTACGGGTATCACGTCAACACGCCAAGGCGGTACGGAATATGTATCTAAAAAGACGCCCATGCATGTTGAATACTATTGTAAATGGTCATATGAACGAAATTTATATATTGAGCTAAAAACAGGTGAGAATCGATGTTTTGTCGTTAGAAACGCCTATGAGTTTCTAGAAAATGCGCTACAAGGCAATGAACATTTCTTCACAAAAACATTCACATTTAATCCAGACACCCATTATTTTTTACAAGAGGACAAAGAACTATTTGAATTGTTGTTTTCCATCTTAAGGAATGAGGAAATATATAGCGGGTATACATTGTATCATTATCAAGGTGGAAGTAATGACAAGCGGTCAATCGTTGTCCCGCCACTGCTTGTGAAAGAGTTGCTTGAAAAGCTAGCGGAAAGGGATTTTACTGTTGAAATGAATGATACAAGTTTTGAATATATTGAAGTGGTGGAAGACCAACTTCCGTTTCAATTTTCGATTACGAAAAATGATCAAGAGGACCTCATGCTCATGATGGAAGATGTTGCTGAAGGAGTCTATTTCGATCCGTATCAAGTTCTATTTTCACGTGGAACATTTTATTTTCCGGCGAAGGAACAAATCCCAATTCTCGAACAAATTACTGAGCTAGGAATGGAAAATCATCAGCTCCCAATCGTCCATGATCAAGCAGATGTATTCCTATCCGAAGTCCTTCCTTCTTTGAAAAAGATTGGGGAAGTAGAGATATCTGAGAAGGTTGAAGAGGAAATCATTCAAGTTCCTCTGCGCGCAAAATTATATCTCGAGGTAAAAGAGGATTGGATTGTTGGTAAGTTGGAGTATCATTACAGCCAGTATGAAATTGATCCGTTTAATGGTCGTGAAGAAAATGAGATTATTATTATTCGCGACGTTGAAAAAGAAGAACAAATTATGAGTCTTATTGAGCATGCAAGCTTCCGTTATAATGGGAATGAACTTTATATTGAAGCAGATGAAGATGAATTATATGATTTCCTATATACGATATTACCGCTACTTGATGAACAGGTAGAGTTGTTTTTGACATCAGATGTCCGTGATTATATTGTCGAGAATGAGCCAATGCCAAGTACAAGTGTAGCCATTGAATCATCTTCAAATCTACTCGAAATAGGCTTTAATATTGAAGGGGTCGATGATTCAGAAATCAATCAGATCCTAAATGCTGTCATTGAGAAGAAACGGTATTATCGCATGGAAAGTGGAGCCCTGCTCTCGCTAGAGGGGGAAGAGTTCTCGTCGATGAAACAGTTCTTTAATGACCTTGATATTACGAAGGATGATGTAGCTGATGGGAACATTAAAATGCCTGTATATCGTGGAATGCAAATTGATGAGCTCATCGATACACGAAAGGATTATGATCCTTCATTTAAAAAGTTATTAGAACAACTAAGATCTCCAGAAGATCAAGTTTTCGAGCTTCCGGAGAATCTAGATGCATCATTGCGTAACTATCAGAAAACGGGATATCAATGGTTTAAGTCATTAAGTACCTATCATTTAGGTGGTATTTTAGCGGATGATATGGGGTTAGGGAAGACCTTGCAAAGTATCGCTTATATTTTATCGGAACCGAGTGACCCTGGACAGCCGCATCTAGTCGTTGCACCATCATCGGTACTATACAATTGGAAAAATGAATTCAATCGATTTTCTCCAGATTTAGACGTTTCCGTTCTGACCGGTGCGCCGGAAGAGCGAAGGGAAAAAATTAAAAGATTAACCGATAAAGATGTTTGGATTACTTCTTATGCAACATTGCGTCAAGATATTGAGCTCTATCGTGAGTTGACATTCCAAACGTTAATTCTTGATGAAGCGCAGTTTATTAAAAATTATGCGACAAAAACATCACAGGCTATTCGGCAGTTAAAATCAAGTAGGCGATTTGCCTTAAGTGGGACACCAATCGAAAACTCGATCGACGAATTATGGGCCATCTTTCAAGTTGTTTTACCAGGGCTCATGCCTAGTCAACGTAAGTTTAGGCAGTTATCCCATGAGAAGATTGGTATTCTTACGAAGCCCTTTATTTTACGCCGTTTAAAAGAAGATGTCTTAAAAGAACTTCCAGATAAGATCGAATCGGTTCATGTATCCGAATTAACGCAAGATCAAAAGGAATTATATGTTGGCTACTTACGACAAGTCCAACAAGAAGCAGCTCATTCCATGCAAGAAAGTGGCTTTAACCAAAATCGAATGAAGATTTTGGCAGGCTTAACACGGTTACGACAAATATGCTGCCATCCATCTTTATTTATTGAAAACTACGAAGGTGAATCTGGAAAACTAGAGCAGTTAATGGAAACGGTGCATAATTCAATTGCGAACGGAAAACGGATGCTTATTTTCTCGCAGTTTACAAGTATGCACCGCATTATCATCAAGAGGTTAGAGGAGGCTGGGATCGGCCACTTTTATTTACACGGTGGAACACCATCTGAAGAACGTGTCCATATGAGTAATCGATTTAATGAGGGCGAAAACAGTGTATTCCTAATCTCACTACGAGCAGGCGGAACGGGCTTAAACTTAACGGGGGCAGACACGGTTATTTTATATGATTTATGGTGGAACCCTGCAGTTGAAGATCAGGCAACAGGCCGAGCACATCGTTTTGGCCAGAA
>DATGSG010000100.1:0-7672 GCA_035302925.1 Virgibacillus sp.
AATCCAGTTACAGGTGCGAGAGAGCAAAAGGTGAGAGGTGGATTTCCCACTAAGAAAGCAGCACAACTTGCTGCCGCTAAAATAGAAAAGGAAATTAATGACGGATCATATGTCAGGGAATCTGATATAACATTCAACGAATTCATTCCCATATGGAAGAAATACTATTCTAAGTATGTTAAAAGCGCAACAATGGCAATTAGGACCACATCCATTAATAGGTTACGTAGCTATATAGACAATATCATGATGCGCAAAGTTACAAAGCCTATGTACGTAAAGTTATTGCATGACCTATATGATAACGGTAGCGCTGTTAACACAATCAAAACAATACATTCTACTGCAAGTCTAATTTTCCATCATGCTTTACATGAAGAAAAGGTTATTAAAATTGATCCTACAGCTAATGTAGACTTTAGGTTTTTAACAGTAGAAAGAGAAGCAACCGATCAAATGGAATTAAAGGATAGTGAGAAGTTTTTAGAGAAAGAGGACTTGGCCACATTTCTACAGATAGCAAAATCATCTATTTACCCCCAGGACTACATTGTCTTTTTACTATTGGCATATACTGGACTTAGACGCGGCGAATTAGTTGTGTTAAAATGGTGTGATGTAGACTTAGATAATCATACAATATCCATCAACAAGACGTTTTCCTATGGTAAGACTAAACGCATTAGTGACACACTCCTTGCAACCCCTAAAACCCCTGAATCAAATAGGGTTATAGACATTGACCAATACGTAGTCAATGAACTAAAGGAGCATAAGTCTTGGCAAAATGAATATATTATGGAAAATAGAGATAGGTATGAGGACAATGACTTCATTTTTATTAACACTGGCATTTATCCTGGTCATGCAATGTCACCGCAATATGTATACAGCCACATGAAGATGATATTAAAGGAAATGAATCATCCTGATGATCTAAGTCCGCACTCATTAAGGCACACTCACGCTTCGTTGTGTATTGAAGCTGAAATACCTTTAAGAGATATAGCGGAAAGATTAGGCCACAGGGATTTAGTTATGCTCGAAAAGATTTATGCGCATACTACTAAAGGGCAAAAAGATAAGGTGTCCACGAAGTTTAATGAGTTGATGGAAAAAGTACGATTGGAAACAGGTTTTTAAATTAATGTGGTCAAAATGTAGACATTTCACGTATTGATACATTATAATAAAAAGATTAACACTGTACAAGACCATATGCACCAACGCTTTATGTTTTTTATAAAGGCATTTATTGTTGCAACTATTTGTATCTTGTAAATACAAACGGACTAGGTGGTAGGTAAAATGGGCAGAACGAATCAGTATCAAGTTTTATTGTATTATAAATACGTCCATATTGAGGATCCTGAAACATATGTAGCAGAACATCTTCATTTTTGTAAATCATTAGAATTAAAAGGTAGAATTCTAGTTGCGCAAGAGGGCATTAATGGAACGGTTTCCGGAACCATTGAACAAACTGAAAGGTATATGGAAGCCATGCATTCCGATCCACGCTTTGCCGACATGATCTTCAAAATAGACCCGTCTAACGAACATACATTTAAAAAAATGCATGTTCGTCACCGAAATGAATTGGTTACCCTTCGTTTGGAAGACGATGTTAATCCATTACAAACGACAGGCACCTATTTGAAACCTAAGGAATTTTATGAAGCGATGCAAGATGATGATACGATCATCTTAGATGCTAGAAATGATTATGAATACGATGTTGGCCATTTCCGTGGCGCTATTCGTCCGGATATCAAAACATTCCGTGACTTACCGGATTGGGTCAAATCAAATAAGCAGCTACTCGAAGGAAAACGTGTTTTAACATACTGTACGGGTGGCATTCGCTGTGAGAAGTTCTCAGGTTGGCTATTAAAAGAAGGCCTAGAGGATGTTGCTCAATTAGAAGGCGGAATCGTTTCGTATGGAAAAGACCCCGAAGTACAGGGTGAAATGTGGGATGGACAATGTTATGTATTTGATGAACGTCTAACAACCCCTATTAACCGAAAGGAAGAACATACTATTGTGGGTGTCGATTATTTTGATGGGCAACCATGTGAACGCTATGTAAACTGTGCAGAACCGGATTGTAATAAACAAATTCTATGCTCAGAGGAAAACGAATATAAATACATGCGTAGTTGTACACATGAATGTCGAGTGAGCCCACGAAATATGTATGTGAAGGAACATGATCTATCTGCAGAGGAAATCCAACATCGTTTGGAACGGATTGATCAAGATATAACAAAACATCAACCTGTATAAATAGAAAAAACGAACAGAATAATAATCTGTTCGTTTTTTATTTCCTTTATACCGCAGAATGTTGGACTCGTTCTTCATATTGGCTTTGACGTTGGTCTTCTCTTCGCATTCTAATCCGCTGATAAATATTATTTAAGAGTAGTGCGGTAACAATAAAGGTCGTTCCAACAACATCATAGATGCTTAAATTATAACCTTGGAAAAACCCAATAATTAAAGTTGTAACCGGGACAAAACTGATAAATAACAAACTATTAATCGGCTTTAAAATCCGGACTGCTTCATTCCATCCTAATAAAGCGATTAGTCCTGGAAAAATAACCATAAACAGCATATCATAACGAACTGCATAGATCGCTCCCATTGTCGGTGCTTCTATCCAACCGAAAGCGGTTGTCAATAATACCAAGATCGTCGTTGTTGTCGTTCCGTAAATCAATGTCAATGTAGAAAATCTTAAGATCGACCATTTTGGAAATTGATCCCCACCCATTGTGTAAACAACCCAACCAACTACCCCAAGAAATAAAATAACTAACGGGAATAACTGTTTGTGAATGTTTAATAAGAAACTCAATTCGCCATTTGTTACGACGAGAAGAACACCAATAAAAGCCAGTGCTATAAAAGATAATGTGTAGATGCTCGGCTTTTTCTTAGATAAAAACCAAATGAGTAACACCGAAATAATCGGCATTAACGATTCCATGATAGAGGCGAGTAACACACCTGTCTCGCCAAACATTTCCTGTCCCCAAAAAATAAATAAATTATAAACCGTAAAAGCCATCGCCCCATAAAACCAAATAACAAAGCCTTTTCCTTCTGGCTTAAAAGCTTGCCACCCTTCTTTCATCCACAAAAGGATGACTAAAATGACAGCTACTGGAATATAGCGAAAGATCGTAAAATAAAAAGAATCAATATACTGAAAACTATGATTCGCAACAGGGAACATTGACCCCCATGATATACTTGCTAATAGGGCTAAAAAACCACCCCACAAAACTCTTTTATTCTTCAATGATTGTGTCCCCCCACATACTGTTCACATAATTATTTCATCTACCTCTATTAAACTATATAATTGCCATCAAGTGAAACGATTAAAATTGATCTTATTCATCATTATTAATGATAGACACTTTTAAAAACACTCCTATAGCATCATGGTTGAGATCATGTATAATGATAGTAAAGGACATTTGCAATCATTTTATTATTAAGAAAGGAGGAGATAAAGGATGAATCTCAAGGATTTAGCTATTTTCCAAAAGGTAGCGGAGCTGAAGAATATTAGTCAAGCGGCCGACGCTTTAAATTATGTGCAATCTAATGTTACCGCCCGAATTAAGCGGCTTGAAGAGGAACTAAATACGCAACTTTTCTTTCGTCATAATCGGGGAATGATTTTAACACCTGAAGGAAAAAAACTCATTACCTATGCAGAGGAGATCACCTTAATGGTCGATGAAATGAAAAAGGTGATGCTTGATGCCGAACAACCCGTTGGAAAGTTAGATATCGGTACGGTTGAAACGGTCATCCGATTACCCTTTATTTTATCCGCCTATAATAAAAGTTATGAACATGTTGATTTATCACTTAGTTCTGGAGTAACAAAGGATTTGATCGACAAAGTCCTTCACCACAAACTCGATGGAGCTTTTGTAACGGGTAATCACAAAAGTGTTCATCCAGACTTAGTGCCGCTCAAAGTATTCGAAGAAGAGCTCGTATTAGTGACCGACAATTCCCCAACGACATTAGAGCAGGTCATGCGGATGCCATTGCTCGTATTTCATACCGGTTGTGGATACCGTGCCAAATTAAGAGAATTGCTAAGGGATGAACAAATTATCCCTAAAAAGATAATGGAATTAGGAACATTGGAAACTATTCTTGGTAGTGTTTATTCTGGGCTTGGAGTCACTTGTCTTCCCCGATCAATCATTCAACAACATGCAGACAGGGGGATCATTCAATACCATACCATTCCTCGAAAATACAGTGAGATTAATACCATTTTTATTTACCGAAAGGAAGCGTATCAAACGGCTTCCTTACAAAAATTCATTGAGACAATCGAAGTTTCTAAACATGATCAACAACGACAACAACCGCTCCCCTTCTTTTAATGGTAGGTAGGCGGATTGACCGCCTGTTATCCTTAAAACTGACTGCAGTTCCATACATTGACTTGACTGAAACATCTTGGTACTCTTTTTAAAAGGGGCTGGTTCGATTGAGTATTTATCAATTTTCAGCACAGACAATGCAAGGTAAAGAAAAATCTCTCTCAGATTATGGGGGTAAAGTATTACTGATTGTCAACACGGCAAGTGAATGTGGTTTTACTCCACAATTTCAAGGTTTACAAAAACTCTACGAAACATATAAAGACCAAGGTTTAGAAATACTTGGCTTTCCTTGTAATCAATTTGGGAAGCAGGATCCAGGAACAGATGAATCCATTGAGAGTTTTTGCCAGCAAAATTATGGTGTTACTTTTCAAATGTTCAGCAAGATCGATGTGAAAGGCGAACATGCACACCCTTTATTTACGTATTTAACCGAGGAAGCAAAGGGTATCCTCACGAAACAAATCAAATGGAACTTCACCAAATTCTTAATCGATAAAAATGGGAATGTAACAAAGCGGTTTGCACCACAAACGAAACCCGATGATATAAAAGATGATATTATTCTCATGCTGGAGGAATAGCAATGAGGAGCCTCGGAAGGACTGGAGCTGGAGCTTGTGCTTATCCTTGTCCTTCCTTTTATCTATTTTCGGCCTATACCCGATAAAAATGGTATGATATGATTAAAACATACTGTATCTTTGAGGAGGATTATGATGACAAAGAGTCCACATACAATGAATGGCGCTCCTGGTGGGCACCTAGCTTTCAATAGGCGAGCTGTACTTGAGGAACGGTTTCCAACATGGACCCGTCACACACTTGCGTCCCATTTTTCTGAAGCCTGTGAACAATACAAGGACAGACCTTTCATACACATATCAGGTGCAACGACAACATATGGTGAGATCTGGGAAAATGCCCGTCAATATGCTAAAGCATTTGTAAAAATCGGCATAAACAGACGCGACCATATTGCCATTTTAATGGAAAACGACAAATCTTATCCTTCATTAATGATTGCGGCTTCTTTAGTCGGTGCTGTTTTTATACCAATTAACACCATGCTTGGTGAAGAAGAACTTGAATATATATTAAATCAATCTGATGCTCGCTTTTTAATTTTACATGATCGTATCAATGATAAACAACATGGAGATACCGTTGGACGCTTACTTGACACCCCTCGCTTTCAAGTCGAAAGTCAATTGCAACACGTTATTTGCATTCCAACTGAGATGGAGCAAATCGATCAACGCTTTCTATCTTGGGATGACTTTTGTTTAGGTGCCACATCTGTTACCGATGAAGAGCTTCATCATAAATCACGTAAATCTCATTACCCTGATGAAGTGGTGGCAATTATTTATACATCGGGATCAACTGGAGAGCCAAAAGGTGTCATGCAAACACATGATATGCTTCTACGCTCCTCTTATAGTACATGTGTGAGCAGAGCGATTGAAGATGGACGTGTCACATTTGCACCTCTTCCCTTCTATCATTGCTTTGCAATTACGGAAGCTATTATCGCGATGTCATTTGTCGGTGGTTCCGTTATATCGTCCTCCACATTCACACCATTATCAGCTTTACAAATGATGGAAAGGTATCAGGCGAATGATTTACTCTGTGTTCCTTCGATGCTCGTACCGTTATTAAACCATCCGCGTGTCTCTGAATTCGACTTGTCGAACTTGTATGCCATGTGGTGTGGTGCTGCTCCCGCCCCGGTGTACATTTGGAATCAAGCTGTGGATGTACTTGGCTTAACGGAAGCTTGCACAGGATATGGTCAAACAGAAGTAACCTCTTCAGGGGTAATCACAGAAATGGATGATCCAGTGGAACTCATCTCAACCCGTGTTGGTCGTCCAAAACTTGGTGGTGTAGCTGGATTGCCGGAGTTTAATGGCAGCACAGTGCAGTACAAAACAATTGATCAAGAAACAGGGAATGACTTACCAAACGGATCCATTGGCGAGCTTGTTGTGCGAGGAAATACGGTTACAAATGGCTATTATAATAAACCGATCGAAACGGCACAAACGATTGATAAAGATGGTTGGTTGCGTACGGGAGATGTTGGAATCATTGATGAAAATGAATATATTGAAATACTTGGCAGGTCCAATGATTTATATAAAGTATCGGGAGAAACCGTTGCTCCTCGTGAAGTTGAAACTGTAATCGCTCAACATCCTGCCGTAAATCAAGTCTTTATTATCGGAGTTGCGGATCCAATGACAACGGAAGCTGGTGCTGCTTTTATTGAACTTACATCTGGTTCTTCCTGCTCACGTCGCGACATTACAGATTGGTGTTCCTCCCGTCTTGCTCGTTTTAAAATTCCCCGGCATGTTTGGTTTATAGAATCTACGGAATGGCCAATGACAAGCACTGGAAAAGTACAAAATTTCCGCCTGAAAGAGATGGCACAAGATAAGCTTGCTAAGCGAAAAGGATAGTAATATTTTAAGGAGTGTTTATTATGAATCATACATGGCATCAACATTTGATCCGGGTCCTTTATCAAGATACAGACCAAATGGCAGTTGCTCATCATGGAAATTATGTGGGCTGGTTTGAAATTGGCCGTACCGAAATGATGCGCGCCGTTGGCATTGCCTATAAAAAGGTGGAAAGTTTAGGTCTTCTATTACCTGTCGTTGATATGAACATTCATTATCACCGTCCCGCTCGCTATGATGAATGCCTAGCCATATACACGAAAATAACAACCTATTCTGCCGTACGATTGGAATTTTCCTACGAGGTCCGGAAAGTGGATGACGTACAATCCGCATCGAACCGTCCTCAAGATCGGCAATTTGAAGTCCCTATAGGCGAACTGCTTGCAAGTGGCTCTACCTTACATATGTGGCTCAATAACAAATGGAAACCTGCTCGAATTGATAAATCCGCTCCAGAGGTCTTTGAACTATTAAATAATAAAATGAACAACAAAGAATAAATCTTTATTTCTATCCTTAAGGGGAGGGAGCATTCAAGTATGGACAATATTATTCTATTTGATGGTCTGTGTAATTTTTGCGATCATAGCGTGCAATTTATTATTAAAAGAGATCATGCTGAATTGTATAAATTTGCCTCCCTTCAAAGTGACATTGGCCAAAAGTTGCTAGAGCAATATGATATTCCGCATGATACAGATAGCTTTGTTCTCCTTACGAAAGGGAGCTGGTATTCCAAATCTACCGCCGCACTTCATGTCGCCC
>DATGSG010000101.1:0-11993 GCA_035302925.1 Virgibacillus sp.
CCACCATTTGTGATCGTAAATGATCCGCCTTGTATTTCGTCCAACCCTAATTTATTGTCGCGAGCTTTTGCAGCGAGATTACCAATTTCTCGTTCAATACCTGCGAAGTCTAGACGATCAGCATCACGGACAACTGGAACAACTAATCCATCTTCAGCTGATACAGCCATACCAATATCATAGTATTCTTTTAGAATGATTTCATTTCCTTGAATCTCCGCATTGATATACGGGAATTCTTTCAATGCTGCTACAACAGCTTTCGTGAAGAATGACATAAAACCAAGTTTCACACCATTTTTCTCTAAGAAGTTGTCTTTTCTTTCATTTCTCATGTCCATCACAGCTGTCATATCAACTTCATTAAATGTCGTTAACATTGCAGCTGTATGTTGTGCTTCAACAAGTCTTTTAGCAATTGTTTGACGACGACGTGACATTTTAATGCGTTCAACTGGTTTATCAAACTCTGTTTCTACAGCTTGTGCAGCTGGTTTTGCAGATTTAGCTGCTTGTTGTTCAATACTTGCTTTTGCAGCGTCAACATCCTCTGGGCGTACACGTCCTAATGGATCACGAGGATTGACTTGACTTAGATCAATATTAAGTTCGCGTGCACGTTTGCGAGCTGCCGGCGAAGCAATGACATCTTCTGAACTTGTGCTTGCAGTCTCTTCAGCAACTGGTTCTGAAGCCTCTTTTTCTTCTGAAGCTGCCGTTTTTTCAGCAGCAGGCGCTGGTTCACTCTCACTTGCACTACCTACATCTGCATCAAGATCTTCTGTTAATTTCCCGATCGTGTCACCGACCTCGACATCTTCACCTTCTTCACTCAAAACTTCAGTAATAATTCCAGTGAATTCTGAATGCACTTCAACATTCACCTTATCTGTTTCGAGTTCTAAGATAGCATCACCTTTTTCAACCTTATCCCCTACATTAACAAGCCATTCCGCAATGGTACCTTCCATAATAGATTCAGCAAGTTCTGGTACTTTAATTTCCTTCACGGGTATTTCCCCCTTTTGATGTTTTAATAGCATTTGCTACAATGTGATCCTGTAATATTTTATGAACATTTGGTTCCCCAACAGATGGAGATGAACGATCTGGTCGACCAATATAGCGAAGCGTCTGACCGTCTTGCAATAAATCTCGTAAATAATCTTCTACAAAGCTCCATGCTCCCATATTTCGTGGTTCTTCCTGAACCCATACAATTTCTTCGAGATTTGGAAGAGCCTTCAACTCTTTTTCTAAGTCTTTTTCTGGGAAAGGATAAATTTGTTCAATTCGAAGAGCACGTAACCAATCATAATTCTCTTCTGACTGCTCAATTGCATCTTCGATATCGATCATCACTTTACCACTACCTAATAATAGACGAGTCGCATTCTTTTTGCTTACTTTTAAATTTGGCTGCTGTCTTATAGGTTGGAACTTCCCTTCCGTAAAGTCTTCGGCCGGTGAAGCGATCCGTTCATTACGAAGCAAGCTACTTTTTGGTGTCATTAAGATAAGTGGTCTTGCTTCTGCACGTCCACGCATTGCTGCCTGTCTCCGTAATAAATGGAAAAACTGTGCTGAGGACGTGACATTCGCCACAATCCAGTTATTTTCGGCTGCCATTTGTAAGAAACGTTCTAACCGCGCACTTGAGTGCTCAGGTCCCTGTCCCTCATATCCATGTGGCAACAACATGACCATATTTGACTTATCTCCCCATTTAGCACGTGCAGATGATATAAACTGGTCAAAAATAACTTGGGCAGCATTTGCGAAATCCCCAAACTGGGCTTCCCAAATAACTAATGTATCTGGCGAATGAACACTATAACCGTATTCAAAACCAAGTACTCCTGCCTCTGATAATGGGCTATTTCGAATATCAAAGGAAGCTTTTGCTTCTTCTAATCCGTGCATAATACAATACGTTTCCGCTGTATCCACATCATGGAGTACCATATGGCGATGAGCAAATGTACCTCGCTCTGAATCCTGTCCAGACAAACGAATCGGGATTCCATCTTGTAAGATCGATGCGAAAGCTAGTGCTTCACCCGCACCCCAATCTGCTTTATTGCCTTCCTCTAGCATGTTTTCACGGCGTTTATAGATTCGATTTAATCGTTTGAATCCATTAAATCCTTCTGGACGCTGTAGCATCCCCTTATTTAAAGCTTCTAATTCCTCAAGTGGGACAGCCGTTTCAAATTGATCAATTCCATTTGCAAGCACTTTTGGCATTTCTTTGATAACTTCATCACTCGTCGGATTTTCTTTCATGCTATCATAAATTTCCTGTAATCCTTGCAATACTTTATCATTTAAGGCAGTAAACTCAGCCTCATCGATAACCCCTTCAGCTTGAAGTTCTTTTGCAAACACATTTTTCACTGTTTCATGTTCATCAATTTCTTGATATAGAAGTGGTTGTGTTGCTCTTGGCTCATCCATTTCATTATGACCATAGCGACGATATCCGACTAAATCGATTAAAAAGTCTTTATTGAACTTTTTGCGATATTCATAAGCAAGCTTAGTCGCAGCAATACATGCACTCGGGTCATCAGCATTTACATGCACAATCGGTATCTCATACGCTTTGGCAATGTCACTAGCATAACGAGTGGATCGCCCATCAGCTTGATTGGTTGTATAGCCGACAAGGTTATTCGCAATAATGTGTAATGTTCCACCAGTCTTATATCCATCCAGACCGCTCATATTAAAGGTCTCTGCGACGACACCTTCTCCGATAATTGCAGCGTCTCCATGAATTAAAACACTAAATCCTTTATTTAAATCTTGCTTCGGATACCCTCTTTCTGAACGATCATCTTGAGATGCTCGTGCAAATCCTTCAACGACAGGATTCACAAATTCCAAATGTGATGGGTTATGAGCAAGTATAATTCTCGTTGACCTTTCATCGTCATACTTCACTTCTTTTGTAGCCCCAAAATGATACTTGACATCACCAGTCCAACCATAGTTAATTCCGGTAGATCCTTCTGACGGGATCAGTTCTTTGTTAGGCGAGTGATGGAATTCTGAAAAAATACTATCTAAAGGTTTACCCAATACATGGGCAAGCACACTTAAACGACCACGATGCGCCATCCCCATCATAATGTTTTCAATATTATCATTTGTTACATGTTTCACGATTTGATCAAGAATCGGAACCATCATTTCTAAACCTTCAATTGAAAATCGCTTTTGCCCTACAAAGGTTTTCTGTAAAAAACTTTCAAACCCTTCAATATGTGCAAGACGTTCTAATAATTGCTTTTTATCTTCAGCTGATAAATCTAATTTAAATTTATTAGATTCGATTCGGTCTAATAGCCATTCACGTTCCACATCATTATTAACATGATCATATTCAAATGAGATTTTACCCGTATAACGGTTTTTCAAATAGTGAACAACGTCTAATCCGGTATCGACACCATTTGGTGCGTCTTCCCATAACCAGGTTGCATCCATTTGTTTAAGGTCATCATCAGATAATCCATACGTATCTTGATTGATGAGTTTCGAATCACTTGCTTGTTTCCCTACTGGATAAATATCTGCTTCCAAATGCCCATGACGACGAATAGCCTCAACAAATTTAATTGCAGAGGTTAGCTTCTTCACATCATCTATTGATGATCCTGATTCACTTGTCGCTTGAGTTGTTTTAGTTGCATACATCCAAATAGGTGTTCCATACTGTTCAAACATTTCTTTAATAGAAGGGTCCACCAATGTTGGATCCTCTTTATATTGTTCATACTGCTCTTCTACATAGCCCATGTTTGGACCATGAAATTTACTCCAGAATCTCTGACTAGATTCTTCACTCTGCGTCACGTAATATACCCCCATTAGAAGTTAAATTCTTCAATGCGTTCTATTTGATATTCCTTATCTATTATAGGACTGACAGACGAGTTCATCAACTAATATACCTTGACATCCACTTTTTTGAACATTTTTCCCATGAATAACAATTATAGCACTCTTTTATTAATGAATTTCATAATACCGGTTTAGTGCCACAACGCTAGCACATATAGTTTCGTTGAACCGTTCTTAACTATATGTGCTATCAATGTGGCTGATTAGGGTAATTATGAAATTCATTCTTATAATAAGTTTTTCCGAAACAAACTCATACTAGTTCACATTCCAAATATAATTATGTATAATGAATATAAATGAAATGAAAGTGCTATGATATAGGATCAGTTAGAAGGTATGAAATCAAGGGAGGATACATTCATGAAAATTGCATTAATAATGGGAGTTATTATTGTATTCCTAACATCTTGTTTAACTTCAGCTTATGAAGCTAAGCCTGGTGTACCTAGAAAAAACCAACAATAAATCTTAAGAACTCTTTATGATACGACCTAAGCCCATGGAATGTGTTCATCCATAGTGCCGATCCTCTTCGATCGGGTTCCATACAATTGAAATATACTGTCCTCCATCTAAGAGGTGCAGAAAGAAAAACCGTCATACAACGTTATAAACGCTGTGACGGTTTTTTTCTATTGGGAGTGGATTCATGTACACACTCATCCCTATGTTATGTTTTGGAAGCTTTGTTGACGCATGGCTTCATAAATAATGATCGCTGCGGTATTCGATAAGTTTAAGGAGCGGACTTGGTCATTCATCGGGATTCGTAAACACCTTTCCTCATTCCCCCTGATCACTTCTATAGGGATTCCACTCGTTTCTTTACCAAAAATAAAAAACAATTCATTTTCTGGTTGATTAAAATCAACATCCGTATAATGCTTTTCTCCGAAGTTTTCAATATAATAAAAAAGGGCTTTATGATATGTTCGATATAAGTCTTCAATTGAATCATATTCCTTCACATTCACATGTTTCCAATAATCGAGTCCTGCCCTTTGTACCATCTTGTTTTCAGTAGAAAATCCAAGGGGATGGATGAGATGAAGGGTCGTATCTGTCGCTAAACACGTTCGCGCAATATTCCCTGTATTTGCCGGTATTTCTGGTTCATATAGTACAACATGTAATCCCATGGTTCATTCTCCTCCATCATTTTAATCAATTCCCAAATTATGTCATACCAATCTGGAAAAACTTATATTTTATCTCCGGTGTCCATGCTGTAGAATCCTCGTAGGACCAGTAGCGATGTCGACTATTATCAGTATGAGCATTCACAAGTGGCATGCCATTTGCATCCTTTGCCACGACAATCGTATTATGATCCCAACGACCATCCCCTTGAAAATCATAACAGATCACATCACCTGGATAAAGTTCTTCCGGTTTTTGTACTTCTAATCCACGTAATCCACTTGTTGAACCACTTAAATACCAGCGCATGGAGTGTGCAACTGCCCAGCTGAAACTCCAGTTCCGGTCTCGATACCACCAGCCATTTTCACGAACAGGTGCGCCCTCCATTGGTGCTCCACCCGCGAGTAAACATTGTGACACATAATTGGTACAGTCAACAGCGAACATTTCAAATTCAGGATTGTAGTCATTCCACCAATACTCCGCATATTTTACAGCTTCTCGCCGGTCATAAGTAAACCGCTCCATCGACTTTGATGTTGATCGCGAATCAGCACGTGGAGAAATAGTTGCTCGTTCCTCACTGTTTGGCAATAGCGAAACTTTTTGATGATCCACAACCTCATTGTTAACCAAACGAAATTGAAATGGAATCACTTGCTCCTCTTTGTAGATCTGTTTATTTTGTTTTGTCACATATGTTAAATGGAGTAAATATTCATACCAAATTTTCTGATCATAATGCAGTTTACGATAGAAACGACCTTGACCTCGTATTTTCACAATGTCAGCTTGCCGTTCCTTGTTGTCGCATTGCTTTCTCGCCCACCAATGATCATCAAGTCGGTTAGTGCGAAAAAATTCCAACCAGACATCTTTGAGTTTCTTCACATTCATCACCCCATATTGAGTATATGGGAGGGGTGTGTAGTCCTATGCTTGATTAATCGATCGCAATTCATCTGATTCATGCTGTAACAGAAATTCTTTCTTATCTATTCCTCCACCATACCCGACCATTTTGCCATTCTTCCCAATGACCCGATGGCAGGGAACAACGATCGAAAAGGGGTTTTTATTCACTGCACCCCCAACGGCACGAACGGCGCGTTCATTATGAATCGCTTGCGCAATATCTTTATATGTCTTTGTCTCCCCATAAGGGATGTCACGCGTCAAAGCAGTCCAGACAGCTTTTTGAAAGGGTGTCCCATAAAACATATAAGAAAATGTGAATTCATATCGATTTCCCGCAAAATACTCATTCATTTCTTGCCTTATATGCACGATCTTTTCGGGCTGGCGAATAAATACTGGCTCTCCAAAATACCGAGTACACCAAGGTATTATCTTTTCCTGTACGTCCGCCATTGTTCCGAAATCAATTCGAATGACAATATCTTCTTTCATAATGACAGTTAAAGGTCCGATTGGTGATGATAGTTCATCATAATAAAAATTCAACCGTTTCCCCTCCTTTTCCGTGAAGATCTTGTTGAACGGACAGGCTTTTCCAATTTGAATGTTAAGCCTTTCTCCATTTCAAAGGCAACTTGTTCCACCTCTTCTTTTCCTAGCGCCTCTTCAATGGCCTCATACGCTGCTTTTGTTCCGATCTTCCCTAATGACCATGCTGCAGTCCCCCGTATCATCGGACGTACATCATCATTCATGACCGCAATTAATTCATCGATGGCTGTTTGATCTCTATAATGTGCTAACCCAAGCATTGCGTTCCGTTGTAAAGGATTCTTACCACGCCAAAAACCTGCTATATGACCAAATTTATCGCGAAACTCACGATTTGACATGCGAAGCATCGGTTTCAATTTTGGCTTAGCTACTTCTGGTTCAGGTTCAAATTCAGGATGGATATGAAAGTCAATTTGTTTATTACGTGGACAAACGGCTTGACATGTATCACATCCATAGACACGTGTTCCGATTTTATCCCTAAATTCATCCGGCAAAAAATCTTTTGTTTGGGTTAGAAACGAAAGGCAACGTTGAGAATTTAATTGACCCGCCTGTACAATCGCACCTGTCGGACAAGCATCCATGCAGATTGTGCAATCACCACAACTATCCTCCAATGGTTCATCAGGAATAAATGGGATATTCGTGATCAATTCACCAAGATAAACATACGACCCAAACTCGGGTGTAATAATTAAGGTGTTTTTCCCATTAAATCCGATGCCAGCCCGTTCAGCTACAGCACCATCTGAAAGTTCACCCGTATCTACCATTAATTTGCTTTCCAAATGAGGGACCTTTTCTTTTATAAATGTGGTTAACTTTTCCAGTCGATCACGTAATACAACATGGTAGTCTGTTCCCCACGAAGCCCGGCTAAAAATCCCCCGGCGATCTTCTTTCGTGCTTTTCGGTGGATTTTTAATCTTGGAAGGATAGGCTAGCGCAATGGAAATAATCGACTGTGCCTCAGGTAATAATTCGCTTGGCTCTGTTCGCTCTTTGATTGAGCCCTTCTCAAAACCAGATGCATACCCATGTTTTTCTTGCTGTTTTAATCGGTGTTTCAGTTCATTAAAAACATCTGTCGAAGCAAAACCAATCTTATCAATCCCGATTTTTTTACTATATTCAATAATTTCTTGTTTTAATTTAGTTGTATTCATGCTACCCCTCCTATCCATATAAATGATCTCATTTTCATCATTTTATCGTAATCATTTCATTTAGAATACTATGTTAGAAACAACCTATTCAAGATAAATGACTTGCTTGATTGACAGAATAGACTTTCATTGCCTAATTAACGAGGAAAACGAGTGAAAAAAATAAACCCTTATATTATTATAACGAAATCTCTTATTCTATTGTTTCGCGTATCGAAATACCTTATTGTAAGAGGTATAAGAAACAAGTTATTTCAAGGAGGAGATTCAATGTCAACTGATAAACGAGTAATCACTGCACAAGATATAACGAACATCACAGTCTCTAGTGACCCACAACTAACGCCAGATGGTGAAGCGTATTCATTTGTGACCACATGTGTCAATGAGAAAAATGAATATGAATCACACCTAAACTTTCAACGTTTTGATCATCTGGAGGCCACTCAATGGACGTTCGGTCATACCAAAGACAGTCATCCACGCTTTTCACCAGATGGATCGAAGCTTATTTTTCAATCTACACGGAGTGGAACACCGCAATTATGGCTGATGTCAACACATGGTGGGGAAGCTCAACAAATCACAACGTTTACCCATGGCGCATCCGCCCCCCATTGGTCAAAAGATGGGAAATTTCTCATTTTCAGTGCAATGCTCGATCTGGATGATGATGTCCGTACACAGACTGAACAAACAAATGAGGAACGAAAAAAGGTGGCAGAGGAAAAAGCTAAAAAGCCCATCATCATTAACAAACTGACACATAAATCAGATGCTCAAGGATTTCATGATGGTAAACACAGTCAACTTATTCAATATAATGTAGAGCAAGAGACGTTTACACAATTAACAACTGCCGATACGGATCATGGATTCGAAGACATCTCTCCTGATGGGAACACACTCTTATTCTCGGCAAATTTAAGTGATGAGGCTGACTATGAACTTGTAAATGATCTGTATACAATGAATCTTACTTCTCAGGAAACGACAAAACTAACGAATCATCAAGGGGCGTATGGCCAAGCATCTTTTTCACCGAGTGGACGTATGATTGCTACTTTGGGCCATGAATATGAATACAGTGGCGCTACGTTAAACGAACTTTATCTGATCGACCTTGAAACAAAGGAGCGCACATGCCTGAGTGCTGACTGGGATATGCAATTAGGAGATCTCATGATTGGCGATACATTATTAGGTCAATCCACAACAGGTCCTGTTTGGTCTGATGATGAACAATATTTATTCTTTATGGCAACCGATTTTGGTGTAACTGGATTATATCAAACAAGCCTAACTTCCGATTTCAACATCCTATATAAAGACAATCATCATGTTTTCGGATTTTCATACAGTCCGAAGACAGAGGCATTTGTCCTAGGAATTAGTACCCCGACAAATCCGAGTAATTTTTATTTATTGGATCGTGATTCCGAATTAACGCGGTTAACAGATCAAAATCGTCCCTTTTTAGATGACGTATCACTCGTAGAACCTGAAGGATTAACGATTGCCGCTGAAGATGGTTGGGATATTCAAGGGTGGTTATTACGGCCTTATGGATTTACAGAAGGCAAAAAGTATCCCTTTGTATTAGAAATACATGGTGGACCACATGCGATGTATGGACAAACTTTCTTTCACGAAATGCAATTACTAGCTGCGCAAGGGTATGTTGTCTTATATACGAATCCGCGCGGAAGCCATGGTTATGGACAGAAGTTCGTTGATGCGGTTCGTGCCGATTATGGTGGAAAAGATTATACCGACCTTATGTCGGCGGTTGATTATGCAGTAGAAAACTACAGCTTTATTGATGAAGACAGACTTGGTGTAACAGGTGGTAGTTATGGTGGGTTTATGACAAACTGGATTGTTGGTCAGACAAATCGATTTAAAGCAGCGGTTACCCAACGATCGATAAGTAACTGGCTCAGTTTTTATGGAGTAAGCGATATTGGTCATTTCTTTACAAAGTGGGAACTAGGCATCAACCTCCTTGAAGACCCGAAAAAACTGTGGGATTTCTCACCATTAAAATATGCAGAAAATGTGGAGACTCCACTGTTAATTTTACACGGCGAACAAGATTTACGGTGCCCCATTGAACAAGGTGAACAACTTTTTGTCGCATTGAAGCATTTGCGTAAAGATGTTGAATTTATTCGTTTCCCTAATGCGAATCACGAGCTCAGCCGAAGTGGAAAACCTGAGATGCGTATCGAACGATTAAACCATATTTGCAGGTGGTTTGAAGCATACTTATAGGATATTGAATCAGGTTTTTTAAGTATAAGATCCTTTTAAATCACAAATCAGCTGCTTAAGTCTGGCACTTTTATTTTCCAGTTTTATTTGAAATATGGTATACTAAATTGACAATATACCATAATATACAAGGTAACCGTTGGTGTTGATCCACCAACGGCCCTATACAATAGCCCTTCAAAGGGGCAGCTCACATTCTGGAGTAAAAAGTAATCACCCTTAATTGCTGGCTAGGCTTATAGGGTGGTTACTTTTTTTGTGTTTTCGTACTAACGAATTTGTTCGTTTCCCTGATGCCAATCATGAGCTAAGCCGAAGTGGAAAACCTGATATGCGTATCAAACGGTTACCTCATATTTTCTGGTGATTTGAAGCGCATTTATTGAATAAGCTTTTTAATTATAAGATCCTTTTCAAATTTTATTCTATCCTGAATTTCATAATTACCAAAATCAACAATATCGATACGGGTGTTGCACTAAACCGGTATTATGAAATTCATTAAGTTAGGAGATTATCCTTTATAAACTTTAAATAAAACAAAGAACAGATATTCTTATGGGTGGATATTGAAATACCTTTTACTTGTACCTTAATGTAATATTATGCATTTGACTTTACATTTAATGTATATACCATTATACAAAAAGGATGAAAAAGATGAATAGAAAACTCGCCTTCATGGATATTATCTTTTATATGGTCATACCTTATTTTATTTGGAATTATGGTCAAAGTTATTTGGGTGATTATTTTGCCATGCTCCTATCAACTGTTCCCGGACTTTTCTATTCGATTTTTCGATTTTGGAAAGAAAGACAATTTAATATAGGTGGATTATTTATTATCGGTACATTATTTATCGGTACTACTGTGAACTTACTGTCTGGATCAGCTGAAAGTATGATTTGGAACGGTATTTACTTAGGTTTATTTTATGTCTTCATCCATGCGGTTGCATTGTTATTACAACGGCCACTAGCGCTCTATTTTGCCGTTGATTTTGTATATTTACAAGGCCAACCAAGAAAACAAAGTACGGAACTGTTTTATAAAAAGGGAATATTTGGACGGTTTCAACTGATCCAATTTGTTTTCATTATCCGCGGATTGTCTATGGCTGGTTTAAATATATGGTTATTACAAAAATATGGTGTTGATGGATATGGGAATATGATCATTTATCGCCAAATTGCTGGCTGGACTTTTAACCTTCTTATTACGGGCTTGTTCTTTTATACGAGTGTTCCAATTAATAATTATCTTAAAATGCAGGGTTATTCTACATAATTAGCCCCGAGTTTTTTCACCCTACCATTATTCCACACCACTCTCTAAAATAGAGAACGTCTCCTCTTCACAATTTATTTCTGCCCTTACACCATATGGCAAAACAAACTTTGGTTCCGTATGCCCGAAACTCATATTATAGAGAATTGGTACATCTTCGAATCCATATTCCTGCATCACTTGTAAAATAACCTTTTTATATTCTTCATAATACTTTTCATCCTGGGGTTTCCCAAAGATGACTCCCTTGGCCATTTGTAGAATACCTTGTGCAGCATAATTACGTAGCCAATATTTAATATGACTCGGTTCAGGCTTCTCCTCCGAGGTTTCAAAAAAGAGAATACAGTCTTGCCAATGCTTCTGCTTGGGCCAAAGTTCCGTACCTTTGGCAAATTCCAGCACTTCGATGCAACCACCAATTAGTCTGCCTTTTACAACACCAGATCCTTGAAGGACTTCATAACCTTTATTCTCTTGCATCGTACGTCGTTTATTTTTGTTTGCTTCATCCCACTCTAACCGCTCACTCGTCCATTTATTGGCTGGCTTAATTTCACCAATGACATCATCTGAAAACAGGGTCCGCTGCAACATCTCAATCGTATACGGATCCATCTCTACATTTTCCGCGAAGTCCGTTAAAATTGCCGGGCCATAAAAAGAAGATAACCCTGCTTTTAGACAAAACAAATGGCTGATCGTTACATCTGAATAACCGATGAATATTTT
>DATGSG010000102.1:0-25411 GCA_035302925.1 Virgibacillus sp.
TCTGAAGAGACTCGTGAATCTCCAACGAACTGC
The DNA here is from genome assembly GCA_035302925.1 of Virgibacillus sp. Lineage (GTDB taxonomy): Bacteria > Bacillota > Bacilli > Bacillales > Amphibacillaceae > CALAMD01. Next base: position 34 of record DATGSG010000102.1, read on the forward strand.
ATACCTTTACCTTTTTTCATAGCTATCCCCTCCCTCTTATAATGGTCCAGCAATTCCTTGTCTACGTATTAGAATAAAGTGAGCAGCTATTAAAGCAAATAATGCTGCAGGTAAAAAGAATACATGGATCGCAAAGAATCGCGTTAATGTTTGTGCTCCAATGATTGTAGGGTCACCAGCTAACAATGTTTTTAAATGGACTCCTATAAAGGGTACTTGTTCTGCAATATCAAGTCCAACTTGAGTTGCAAAGTACGCTTTATTATCCCAAGGTAATAAATATCCTGTGAATCCTAGTCCAAGAATGATAAAGAAGATTAATACCCCTACCATCCAGTTAAGTTCACGTGGTTTCTTATAAGCCCCTTGGAAGAAGACACGCATCGTATGTAATAATAACATGACAATCAAGACACTTGCGCCCCAATGGTGCATACCTCTAACGATTTGCCCATGAGCTACTTCTGTTTGTAGGTAGTAAACAGAATTCCAAGCGTTCTCAATATCTGGTACATAGTACATCGTTAAAAACATACCTGATAAAACTTGGATCATAACCATGAAGAATGTTAGACCACCAAAACAATAAACAAACGCCGAGAAATGGTGTGCAGGGTTAACGTGTTCTGGAACCTCATGGTCTGCGATATCACGCCATATCGGCTGAATATCTACACGTTCATCAATCCAATCGTAAATTTTTTGTAGCATATTTTATTACGCCTCCCCTCTAGGTCTTTCAGCGCCCAGATATAATATTCCATTTTCCACTTTTTGCTCAAATTCATCTAATGGTGCTAATGGTGGTGTACCTGGTACGTTTGTACCATCTTTATAATAGCGACCATCATGACATGGACAGAAGTATTCGTCTGGGAAATCATCACTGCCTTCCCAAGTTACGAAGCACCCAAGATGTTTACATATTGGGGAATGTGCGATAATCTCGTCATCCTCATCTTTAAATACCCAAGCAGTTTTAGTTACTTTGTCTTCATACCACCCATCGACTTGTTCGACGGTCCATTCTACACGTTGAGGATCCGAAGTAATGTCATCAACAGATAGTTTCGTGTTCGTAAAATCTCCATCTGCTGAAGATTGTAGCACTGGATCGACTCCCATTCGTAGCATCGGCACAATAATACCCGCTGCCATAAATCCACCTACACCTGTAAGGGTATAGTTTAAAAATTGTCGTCGGGAAACCTGTTGTTTTTTCTCAGTCACGGTTTCTTTCCCCCCCTATTATTTTAATCACGGACAAGCTTATGTTAAGTATATTACTAGGACAACTTAATGATAGCTTAATCCGTTTGTTCGGTCAATTAATATATGTTTATTCAAGCAAGATTTATTAAGGTGACTGATATTCTCAGGCACAATATTTTGTTTACCAATCTGATTTAATCAGGTCGACAACTTGTTCGACATGATCACGAATCGTTGTGTGCATTTCGGGTGAGTGAATATCACCGGAATATGTAATCGGCAACCATAATAATGTTCCGTCTAACGATTGCTCTACCTTTCGCCAAGCAGCATCAAATGTAACAAAAAACACATGTTTAAAAGGTTGTTCATTTGCTTCTTCTAGCCAGGTCCCAATTTGATCAAGCTCATGTGAAAGATCAGATGATTTTACATAATTAAAAGTAGGTAATAACATGACTCTGCCTGTCAACTCTTTTTCCAATTCATTTGTAAAAAGCGAGAACACCTCACTTTGCAATGAGTTTTTAACTAAGTCTGCATCCCGTTTCATTTGAAAGGGGACTAGCGGTATTAATAATGTGTCAACATATTCCTTCGCTTCAATATAACGCTCTAAATCAGTATTCATCCATTTCATTGTCTATCCATCCTTCTCCATATTATGCCACAAAGATGTAAAGTAATACTGCGATTAACATGATTCCCTAGCTTCACTTATGAATAAAATCAAAACCCATTCACTTCTTTTATCATAGCTTAATGAATCAGAGTCAAGCAAATCATACCATACCTTTCATTTTTCCGGCATCGCTACCTTTATTTGTTTAAGTTCCTCCGTAAGTTGCATAAATCTCGTATAATCATTTTCATCCAGGGCCTGGTCAATCTGTTCGGATAAATTTACGCGCTTCTGATCGTCGAGGAGCTCATCTAAGAAATGATGAATATCAAACACATGTTGATGATGATCCATTATGCTTTCTGATATAAATGGATTGTCCTCTAAAATTGCTATATGTTGAATAGCTGTAGTAGCATCTATGAAATTTAATTGTATAAAAACAGGTTCTTCCCGATGAAGTCGAATATCATGAAATGATCTCTCCGCATCGTCTGTCACCACTTGCTCTTTATAGTAGCGAAAAGAAGGCTCTGCTGAGCAAGTGGAGGCGATTACGATAGCTCGTGGACAATCGGAAACATCTTTAACAAAATGCATATTTGTTAATAAGTTTTCATGTGTTGTTAAATATGTTAATAGGTAATTTGTTTCCCATTGTTTTAATTCATAATGTTTTAGAAACCATTGAATAAATTCCTTTTTATCCTGTATTGAAATAGGGGTATACATCGATATTTAACACCTCGTTATCTTTGCTTTATAAACATCTAATGAAGTTCATTCCATCCCATTATTTATCATCTTTTGATTGTACGAGTCGTTCTACATATTCCCTTGTTTCATCATCTGTAGGTTCCTTTGTTAAATAATTATTAAAAACAGTTACTGCTTGCTCTACTTCCCCTTCTTCTACTAAAAAGTAACCATATTCTTTTAAGAAATCAGTGTCTTGTTTTAAATTGTTATATGCTTGATGATAATGCTCTAATGCTTGATCATATGCTTCATTTTCAACAAATGCTCGGGCTATCTCCCACTCATATAGGGGATCAATAGCTCCTTCATTTTTAATATCTGTGATTAGTTCAATAATTTTAGTATGTTCTTCCTCTGTTTTAAACAGTTCGATTAAAAACAAAACTGCATCTTTATAATCGGAATCCAGCACAATGGCTTGACGAATATAATCGACACTATCAGTGAACTTATTTAGTTGATTAGCAAGTACCCCAGCATAGTAATAGAGTTCTTTATTAAATTCATCCATTTCTAATCCCTTTTTAATCGTTGTAAAAGCTTCCTCAATACGGCCTTCATCACGATATGCTTTCGCTAACTCATAATAAACGGTGTGATAATATTCATCAAGTTCAATCACTCTATTCCATACATTGATCGCAATATCTTTACGCTTTGCATAATAAGCGGTTAATCCATATTTAAACAAGATGTCTGGATCAGAAGTTTCGAATGTATTAAAATACTCTAAAGCAATTTCATAATTCCCCTGTGCAGCATGTGCTTCTGCTAAGCGCGCAGGTATTTGTACATTTGAAAGTTCCTTTATCTCAGGTAGTATTTTTTCATAATAGGTCGTAGCTCGGTTGTACTCACCGATCGAAAATAGAAACTCACCAAGGGCAAAATCAATAATCGGTTCATTTGGATTTATTTGTTTGGCTTCGAGCAGTTTTAATTCAGCAACCTCAAATAATCCTTGTGCTTCATAGAGGTCTGCCATCTGTAATAATGCTTGTAAATAAGAAGGGTCATTCGCATCAATTTCTGATAATAAATTAATGGCTGATTGGTCATCTTCTAAGCCAATATATATATCCGCTAGCATTATTTTAATATCGTTTTCTTCTGGATATCGGTGCAACAGATCTTGTAATATCGATTGCGCCTTTTCATTTAATCCCCATTGTAAATAAAGCTCTGCAATAGTGTACTTTTTATCGTCATCTGTTACTAATAAATGGTTGTCGAGTAGCTGAAGTGCTTCTTCTGTTTGTTTATTATCCATTAAATGGACGGCCTTCATGATTGTATCCATTATGTACACCCCTTTTTTATACAACATTCATTATATCGTAAGCTTTAGCATATCAACAAGAAAAAAGAATCCAGCTGAACGGATTCTTCTTCTTTATCTGTAGCCCTAGGAAAACAATGCTACGTCTCTTGTGTAATGGTCTGTAAATCATTAAAAAAATTAGGATAAGAGATAGCGATAGATGAATCATCATCCAAAATGACCTCATCCTTAGCTATTAATGAAGCAATCACGGCCATCATAGCAATCCGGTGATCACTATATGCAGATACGTGGCCACCTGATAATGGTGTTTTTCCTTTAATAATCATCCCATCTTCAGTTGCTTCAATATTGGCACCTAACGTAGATAGCACATCAACAACGGCAGCAATGCGATCTGTTTCCTTCACTCTTAATTCTTCAGCATCTTTAATAATTGTCGTCCCTTCGGCTTGCGTCGCCAAAAGGGCGATGATCGGAATTTCATCAATCAGCCGAGGAATAATTTTGCCTGACAGAACAGTAGACTTCATTTCTCCATTTGCAATGGTTAGATCACCAAAGTCTTCCTGATTGACGGTCTGTTGATTGGATATCGAGTAATTCACATCCATCTGCTTCAGCACATCGATGATTCCAATTCGTGTTTTATTTAACCCAACATTTTTTAATGTGAGCTGACTTTGCGGAACGATAGCAGCGGCGGCGATTAGAAAGGCAGCTGAAGAAATATCCCCAGGCACATGAATAGTTGTCGCTTGCAATTTCTGCCGACCTTTTATCGTGATTTCATTTTTTTGGAGCTTTAGATCAACGCCAAAAGCTTTTAACATATTTTCGGTATGATCACGGGTCTGTGTAGGCTCAATAACCGTTGTTTCACCATCTGCTAATAATCCAGCTAATAAGATAGCTGATTTCACCTGGGCGCTCTTAACCGGTAGTGTATAGTTAATTCCACTTAGCTGTTGACCTTTAATCGATAAGGGGAGCAACCGACCGTCTTGTCTCCCCTCAATCATTGCACCCATTTTACGGATTGGTGTAAGCACACGGGTCATGGGTCTCTCTGTTAAAAAGGGATCGCCATAAATAACCGTTTGAAAAGGTAATCCAGCTAGTAATCCCAACATAAGGCGAGCCGTAGTACCAGAGTTCCCAAAGTATAATGGGAGTTTTGGTTCTTGGAGTGTGGATAACCCATTACTTTCAATGGTTAAATCCGTTCCCTTTTGTTCGATTGATACGCCCAAGGCTCTAAAGGCGCTTATGGTATGTAAACAATCTTCACCATTTAAAAAATTCGTTACCTTTGTTGTACCTTTGGCCATTGCTCCGAGCATCACAGCTCGATGAGAAATTGATTTATCACCAGGTACTTCAACATCTCCTGCAATCGGTTTAGTAAGGGGGCGTAATGTTTTTTTACCCATTGATATTCTCACCTCCTACAATTGATATTTTAGTATTCAATCATAACTTCATATCCGTGTTTTTGCAGTAATTCGTAACTTGTTAATTGTGCTTTTTTTGTAGGGACACTAACCCGTAATGCTCCATTGATACCGTCGCGGATTTCTAGGATCCTAATATTTGTAATGCTTATCTCTTTTACAGCTAACATTTGTACGACAAGAGCCAATGCACCTGGTTGGTCTTTAATATCAATATATAAATCATAGAAAGCAGGGATAGCACCTTTCCTAGAGTAATCAAGTCCATCACGGTACACTTTTGCTTGTTCTAAATAGGTGATCATCGGTTCTTTATCATCGGTCTTTAAAACTTCTTTAACATATTCCATTTCTTTAATCCATTCATCGAGTAGATGTGCCATTTTATATCCGTTGTGATAAAAGATATCCTGCCACATCGTAGGATTACTAGAAGCAATTCTTGTAATATCACGAAATCCTCCCGCCGCTAGCTCTGGCAGATAGGCGTGCGTATCTTCCCACTTTTTTGCTTGATGAACAAGCGAAGATGCGATTAAATGTGGGAAATGGGAGACAACACTCGTCATTTCGTCATGTTCTTCCGGTTTTAAAATTACAAAACGACTTTTAGTCTCTTTTAACACGTGTTTAAGATCAGCAACTTTATCATTCGAACGGTTAGTTGTCGGTGTTAAAATGTAAATTGCATTCTCAAATAAATGGGCTTTAGATGCCTTGATTCCAGATTTATGAGAACCAGCCATTGGATGTCCACCGATAAAAGTAATCTTTTCATTCTTAATTTCCTTCGCAGCATCCATAATAGAACCTTTTACAGAAGAGACATCAGTTACAACGACTTCATGATTCAATTGAATCGTATCCAATATATGAATAAGCCGAATCGTTTCAGAAATTGGTGTTGCCAAAATAACGAAATCTGCTTGCTCTACAGCAGCTGAAAAGGAAGAAAATGACTCATCAATGATATTGTTTTTAAGAGCATAATCGATGGTGTCAACATGATGATCATACCCGATCAGATGACAATCGCCTGTTTTTGCGATTGATTTTGCTAGTGAACCACCAATTAAACCAAGTCCTGCTATTAGTACGTTATGTTTCATATGTCATACCTCATTATTTATATGTAGATGTAATTGATATAATAAATTTTGCAATTGTTTCATATCGGCATCCAGGCCGATTGTGACGCGGATCGTATTTGGATAGCCAAGTAGTTCACCTGGTCTAATAATATAACCGTTTTTCAATAAATACTCGAACACTTCTGTCCCACTTATCGGTGTTGATATTAATATGAAATTCGTCTGTGAGTCATAGTAGGACCAACCTATGTCGTCAAGAAAAGCTTGAAAGTCGTGCATGATGGCCCGGTTCTTCATAACTGTATCGTCAATAAATTGATCATCATGCATAGCAAGTAAGGCTGCTTGTTGACTTATCAAACTCGTATTAAATGGGCCACGGACAATGTTTATTTTCGCAGCGATTGCTTCATCCATTATTCCATAGCCAATTCGCAATCCAGCCAGACCATAGGCTTTGGAAAAGGTACGTAAGATGATTATGTTTTTATAAAGTGATCGATTTTCTAACGCGTCAAAATCAAGCGCTGGATCGAGGTATTCATAATAGGCTTCATCTAAAATAACGAGGACTTCTTTTGGACATTGATCCATAAAGTTATAAAAGGCCTCCTTGGATAGCAACGTTCCCGTCGGATTGTCAGGTGAACAAATCCAAACGATTCTCGTATCTTCATCAATCACTTCTAGCATACTGTCTAGATCATGATAACCGGATTTTGTAGGTACTTCTTTTATGGAGGCGCCCTCGATTATGGCATGGTGTCGATATTGCGGAAACGTTGGTGTAGCCATAACCGTATTAGCACCAGATTCTAAAAATGTTCGGCAAATAATTTGCACAAGTTCATCAGAGCCATTTCCAAAGATGAGCTCATCTTCATTGACATGTAATTTTTTCGCCATTTCCGATCGTAATTCAGTAGCATGTCCGTCGGGATAAACATTAAAAGTACTTGTATGAGCGAGTAGATTTTCACTAACCTTCGTTGAATTACCAAATGGATTTTCATTGGATGATAATTTTACGATCTTCTCTAATCCATATTCACGCTGAATCTCTTCTATTTGTTTGCCTTGTTGGTATGGTGATAGTTGACTAAGTGTTTTCTTACCATGCATGGTACCTACTCTCCTGTCTTTTTAATTAAATCGGGACGTAATTTGATTGCTTGATTGTGGAATATATGGCTAACCTCTTGCTGGGTGACCGTCATCTTTACAACCATCATCACACGAATACACATTTCCAAACTGTTCGGTACGTCTATTTCTTGCATACACATGACCGGTACATGTGTCCAACCGGGTATGTCTCGCAATGATTTAGCTGGAAAGCAAGCATCAATATCCTTTGTTACAGAAATAAAGACATGAGAAACGGCTTCCGCTTTCACGTTGTTTTGCATTATCATTTCTTCAACGAGTGTTTTTGTTGTTGCTAGGATGTGCTCTTCACTATTTTCCTCTATTGTTGTTGCGCCTCGAATACCACGTGTCATCATTTCACCAACTTTTCTTTAAATGACTCTAAATACATGCGGAGATCCTCATCTTGAATCTGGGTGATGATGGGTTCTCCAACTGCTTTTAAGAGAACCATTTGAATATGCTCATTGACAACCTTTTTATCACGTTTCATATGATTGATTAATTGATCAATGTTTAAATGATCAAGATGGATTGGATAATTATTTTTTATGAACCAATCGTATACGGCATCATAAGGCAGGGATACGTTATAGATCTGCTCACTCACCCGTAACGAAAATAACAGGCCAATAGCAATGGCTTCACCATGTGTTAGAACTCCATAGCCAAGATCAGCTTCTAAAGCATGTCCTAATGTATGTCCTAAATTTAAATACATCCGTACACTCGCTTCTTTTTCATCTGCTTCAACAATTGTGGCTTTCACTTTAATTCCCTCTTGAAGATGTTCTTGCAATATGTCATTAGGAACATCAGTTACATATGTGTTCAATATTTTCTGTAGAAAATGATCATTTGAAATGAGTGCCTCTTTCATCAATTCGGCATAACCAGATCTGATCTCATGTATTGGCAAGCTCTTTAAGGTTTCAACATCATAAACAACAGCTTGCGGCGCGTAGAAACTACCAATTAAGTTTTTGCCATATTCATGATTGATTGCAACCTTCCCACCTACACTACTGTCATGTGCAAGGATTGTTGTCGGGATTTGAATATAATCAATCCCGCGCAAGAATGTAGCAGCAACAAATCCCGCTAAATCTCCCACGACCCCTCCACCTAAAGCAATGATTAAAGAGTGGCGATCAAGTCCATTTTCGATCGCAATGGTTTGCAATATCTCATACTGCTTCATACTTTTCGATTTCTCACCAACGGGAATGATCGCTTCGACAACATGCTCCGTCTTAAAATTACTTTTGATATCGTTTAAATAGAGTTTAGCTACCGATTCATCTGTAATAATCATAATCGTTGTATATGTCTTCGGCATTCGTTCAAGTAGTTCAAACCGAATATTTTCACCAATTGCAATGGGGTATTCATGTGAACTTGCTTTAACTAAAATGCTAGACATTAAAAAGACCTTATTTCTTCACGGTAATCAGCAACTGCTTTTTGTAATTGTGGAAATTGATCACTCGTGAATTGATCAGTAATCGCTTTGGCTAGCTCAATCGCAACAACATGCTCCATCACTACAGCTGCAGCAGGCACAGCACATGAATCTGATCTTTCTACACTTGCACTAAAGGGTTCTTTTGTTTCAATATCAACACTTTGTAGAGGTTTATAAAGCGTTGGAATAGGTTTCATTACGCCCTTCACAACGATCGGCATTCCAGTTGTCATGCCACCTTCAAAGCCACCCAAACGATTTGTTGTTCGATAATAGCCTTCCTCTTCATTCCAAACGATTTCGTCATGAACTTCACTACCATTTTTTCGAGCAGCATCAAATCCGATCCCAAATTCTACTCCTTTAAATGCATTGATACTAAGTACACTACCACCTATAATACTGTCAAGCTTGCGATCATAATGTACATAAGAGCCAATTCCCGCCGGCATTCCTTCTACATATACTTCTGCTACTCCACCGATCGAGTCTCCATCCTGTTTCGCTTGATCAATAGCGTCCATCATTTCTTGTTCGACCTGTTTATCTAATGTTCGTACAGGAGATTCTTCTGAACGATGTTGGCGCTGTTCCATCGTCAAGGAAGGATCCTCCTCTGCTACAATTCCGCCGATTTCGCGAACATAGCCGGATACTTCAATTCCCAATTGCTTTAATAGAACCTTTGCAACTGCCCCCGCGGCGACACGTGCTGTCGTTTCACGTGCTGAAGAGCGCTCGAGAACGTCACGCATATCACGATGACCATATTTTAATGCTCCGTTTAAATCGGCGTGCCCTGGTCGTGGGCGTGAAACAACACGTCGTATATGGGCATCCTCATCAACCGGTTCATCTCCCATGATTTTTTCCCAATGTTTGAAGTCATCATTATTTACCACTAAAGAAATTGGGGAGCCAAGTGTATACCCGTGGCGAACACCACCCGTAATATTCACAAGATCTTTTTCAATTTGCATACGTCTTCCACGGCCATGACCTTTTTGTCTTCTAAGTAATGATTCATCGATATCATCTTTCAGCAGTGGCATTCGAGCAGGTACACCTTCTATAATTGTTGTTAATTGTTTCCCATGTGATTCACCTGCAGTTAAATAACGCATCTTAAATCCCCCGTTTCTTTTATATTATATTCAAAAATCACTATCATATAGTTGTAAATATTCTAAAAAATGAAACTCTAAAATATAACTATTCATTATAGCTGTAATGAACTTATATTGCAAAGATATATATATTTAAAGTAAATGTAAAAATGATACTCTCGATTTAATCAAGAGTATCATTTGTAGTTGTTTCATCATTTGGAAGTATTCAGGATCCGTGATGGATTAATAAATCCAAGACTGGTCCTGTTTATCGTACCCTACAATTTCGCTTTCGTTAAAGAACAATTCAATTTCGCGCTTCGCACTCTCCACTGAGTCAGATCCATGTATAATATTCTTGCCGACCGTAACACCGTAGTCACCGCGAATCGTACCTGTAGTTGCTTCCTGAGGATTTGTTGCCCCCATCATATTGCGTGCTGTTTTAATAACATCTTCACCTTCCCAAACCATGGCAAATACAGGTCCAGAAGTAATGAAATCCACTAGTTCTCCAAAGAAAGGTCTTTCTTTATGCTCTCCATAATGTGTTTGAGCAAGGTCATCAGAAATAACCATTAATTTTGCACCTACTAGTTTAAATCCTTTCTTTTCAAACTTATTCACGATGTTTCCGATTAAATTGCGTTGTACACCATCTGGTTTTACCATTAAAAATGTTTTTTCCATCATTACACCTCTTGTTTTGTTTTTTATATTTTATAAGTCATTATTTACTCTAATAAATAATGATTACTAAATAACTTAGCATTGATTTATGAGCGTCTGCTTCCAATTGAACCAGCAATCGCTTGTAATGTCTTTTTTTCTCGTTGATTTGGCAATTTGTCCAATACTTTCAATGCCTTTTCTAAATAGCGATCACTGATTTCATAGGACTTTTCGATTGCATCTGTATTCATTAACATCGTTATCAGTTCATTCAAGTCATGTTCTGAGACAGAATGATGAGCGAATGTTTCTCTTAGGCGTGTATTAAAGGGTTCTTCTCTCATGGCAAAGAGTACGGGCAACGTAATATTCCCTTGAAGTAAATCGCTCGCTGTTGGCTTGCCTAGTTCCTTAACAGAAGCTGTAAAGTCTAGAATATCATCGATAATTTGATATGACATCCCAATATAATAACCATATTGATAAAGTCGTTGGGCATTTTTATCAGAAGCATTACCAGCAATTGCGCCTAACTTACAACTTGTTGCGATTAATAAGGCTGTTTTACGTTTGATTCTTCTTAAATAATCACGTAATTGCTGATCCCAATTGTATTTATATTTAATTTGCTCAATTTCCCCAACAGCAACATCCACGAGGGTTTTAGATAAAAGCTGATGGATTCGAGGGTCCTGTATTTCTGTTATGCTTTCCAGCGCTCGAGCAAGTATATAGTCCCCTGTATACATAGCAACCCGATTTCCATAAATTTGTTTTACAGTTGGTTTCCCTCTGCGTAATGTAGAATCGTCAACAACATCATCATGTACAAGTGTTGCCATATGTATTAATTCAAGTGAGACAGCAACCGTTTTGAGTCGTTCCAGATCATAGTCGCCAAATCGACCTGATAATAGAACAAAAACAGGACGAATTCTTTTTCCACCTGCTTCTAGTAATTGCGTGGAAGCATTTCGGAGGATCGGATGTTTCGCTTGGATCGTTTCATTTAAGGCCGTTTCAATTGTATTTAAATCTTTTTTTAAGAATCCATAAGCTTTAGCTAGTTTCATACTTGTCACCTTTTATCGTAAAATTAAATTATTTTATAATTTAAAACCCATATGCATTGCTGCAACCCCACCAGTGTAACTTTTCACTTCCACTTGTGAAAAACCTGCCTCAACAAACAATTGCTTCAACATAGCTTTATCTGGAAAATTTTGTGTAGATTCATTTAACCATGAATATTCTTGATAACTACCTGCAAATAATCGTCCGATTACAGGCATAATGAAACGGAAATAGAGAAAGTGTAATTGCTTAAAACCGATCATTGTCGGTTGTGATGTTTCTAAACAAACCACTTTACCACCTGGTTTTACAACCCGATACATTTCATTTAAGACGGTTACATAATCGGGCACATTTCGTAAACCAAACCCAATTGTAACATAATCAAATGAATTATCTCCAAAAGGAAGCTCCATCGCATTACCATGAATAAACTGGGTATTGTTTAGTTGGAGTTCTTCTTTTTTCTCAGCTGCTACAGACAGCATGTTTTTACTAAAGTCGAGACCGACAACTTCTCCACTCTCACCGACCGCTTCTGATAATGCGATGGACCAATCTCCGGTACCACAGCAGATATCGAGGGCTTTAGATCCATCTTCCACTTCCATACGCTTCATAGCATCCTTGCGCCATGTTTTATGCTGTCTAAATGAGATAATGGAATTCATAGAATCATATTTACTATAGATCTTTTCAAAAACATGATGAACACGTTCTTCTTTCGATTGTTCAGGCATCCTTTACCCTTCCTCTACGACTAAAGTATGATTATTAATTAACGTGCTTAACATATAATCAATATGATTTTCATGACTAGACAGCTTGATTGGCAACGTAGATAATGTTTCCTTTAGATTATCCAAATTTGTTTGAATGATTAATTCAATCTGATTGATTACGTCTAATTTAGTTGTCTGACTAGAATTTTTCAGCCAATCATTTAACAATGAGGATGACATCCTGTTTGTAAATCGTCCCTGTTCTTGAATGAGCTTGTTCGTACCAAGTAAGTCCACAATGACCTGATTCATTGTCGTATTATTCACATATTCCGCAACACGGATAATTAATAAACTTTCGATATGCTTTACAAGCATAACGAAGTCATCAAGAGATTCCGCTTCATTATAATATAAGATCATCTTATATTCATTTATTTCTTTAATTGCGGATGAAAGGATCTGTACGAGTTTAATATCTTCTGTTTCTGCAAGTAATAAGTAATAAAGTCCACTAAAATAGTCGCCAGCTAAGACAGTTAACTGTCGTGACGATGTCTTGAACTCACTTTCATCCGCAGAAGATGTTACCGGAACTAATTCATGTGTGTCTAGTGCAATTTGAACAAGCATTGTTGCAACAATCCAATGCCTTTTTTGCTTATCGGACAGAGGTGTATTATTCATAATAATCAATAGAATATTTAACTTATCCTCATCTATATATGGATCTTCTATGAAGTCTGCTAGATATGTATGGTGAATTTTTTTTAATAGTAATTCTTTAATCTCATCTATCTTCATTGTAGAATTGTGCAAAGTAACCACCTGAGCCCTTTCATCCATCAGTTAAAAGGTTGTTCTTGCTAACCTGATCGATCATACCATTAGAGTCCTGATTATCTATCAATTGTCTATCATGTCAGTATAAAAACCATCAATAAAAGATATGTCCCCCAATTGAAGTTCTTTGGAGTTATTCATAAGGTCGTGCGTATTTAAAATCAGCTATGAATAAGATGATAATCGTTCTCCAATGATGAACTTACGTTAGTAGAGCTGTATGTGTCCAGGTATCAAGCTTGTCACATGATGATGCATAAACTTATAAGAATGATTTTTAATAAAGTCTTTATGTTTTAATTATATCATATTTTATCGTTAATCAATAATCGATACGTCCTATCGTTCGTTAAAAAGATGAAAATACGCAATGAAAAAGGGTGCGTCTAGGCGCACCCTTTTTTTGCCCTATGTAAATTATTCTTTTACTGCATCTTTTAGGGCTTTACCTGCTCTAAATGCCGGTACTTTACTAGCAGGAATTTGAATTTCTTCTCCTGTTTGTGGGTTACGGCCTTTACGAGCTGCACGATCACGGACTTCAAAGTTACCAAAGCCAATGATTTGTACTTTTTCCTCAGTTTTTAATGTATCCATAATTGTTTGGAAAACTGCATCAACAGCTTTTCCAGCGTCCTTTTTAGATAGTTCACTTGTTTCAGCTACTGCATTTACTAGATCTGTTTTATTCATATTTTTTTCCTCCTTTCAGTGTGTGTTGTAGTCAATTTAGAACAAATAATAATTACATTATCATTTGCTCACCATTTCGCTAACTTTTATACTTACTTATCATCTACTATTCGATGACAAGCCTTATATTAACTGACTTCGTAATAAATATCAACATTATTTATCCACTTTTTAAACATTATCGATAATAATTCACTTTTTCAGCCTAAAAAGTACCAAAGGGCACGTAATTACCCATCATTTACCAATGATTTATTATGTAGGGGACAGATTATTAACATCTATTGACTGGTTCATTCCGATATTTTTATAAGAGATCGAGAAAAAGGGAGTAAACAACTCCCGATCACTCAGATCATTTCTATTTTATTCACTATTTTCATTGATCGATGATATAGCTGCTTGATGCACAACAAAAAAGCAGCTAATGATAAGCTGCTATAAAATAATTGCTATTAATCCACCAGATCCTTCATTGATAATTCGCTCTAGCGTATCTTTTAATTTGTATCTTGCATTCTCTGGCATTAAGGCAATTTTGGCTTGAATGCCTTCCCTAACAATGGAACTTAACGATCTACCAAATATATCGGATTCCCAGATGGATAAGGGATCTTCCTCAAAATCTTGCATTAAATATCGGACTAGTTCTTCGCTTTGTTTTTCTGTGCCAATGATGGGTGCAAATTCGGACTCCACCTCTACTTTAATCATATGAATGGATGGTGCGTCGGCTTTAAGTCGGACCCCATACCTGGACCCTTGTCTAATTATTTCGGGTTCATCGAGAATCATATCTTCAATCGTAGGAGCAGCAATTCCGTATCCCGTTTGTTTGACCATTTGTAAAGCCCCGGCAACTTGATCATACTCTCGTTTGGCATGTGCGAAGTCTTGCATTAATTCTAATAAATGATCTTTACCACGTATTTCAGTACCTACTACTTCTTTTAAAATTTGATCATATAAATAGTCTGGTGCATGTAGATCAATTTCTGCAACCCCTTCACCCATTTCCATACCCGCTAAGTTAGCTTTTTCGATATAATCATAATCGGAGAACTCACCTATGATTTGATCGACATCCCGAAGCCTTCTAATATTTTTCACTGTCGAGTGAATGACTTCTTGATAATTCTTTCGAAGCCAATGGTCCTCATTTAATACCATGACCCAGCTTGGCAAATTCACATTTACTTCCAATACAGGGAACTCGTATAAAGATTCACGTAATACATTATAGACATCATGCTCTGACATTGATTCAATACTCATTGCTAAGACAGGTATATCATACTTTTCAGTCAAATCTTGACGCAACATCTCTGTTTCTCTACTTGTTGGATTTACGGAGTTTACAACCATAATGAATGGTTTACCTACTTCTTTTAATTCATCGACGATTCTAGCTTCGGCGTCTTCGTAATCAGATCTGACAATCTCTCCGAATGAACCATCTGTTGTGACGACGACACCCATCGTTGAATGTTCTTGAATAACTTTCCGCGTTCCAATTTCGGCTGCATCGTGAAATGGTATTGGATCTTCATACCACGGTGTATGAATCATCCTTGGACCATTTTCATCCTCAAATCCTTTTGCACCGTCAACTGCATAACCTACACAATCAACCAGCCGTATGTTGACATCAAGTCCTTCATCTACATTTACTGAAATAGCTTGATTAGGCACAAATTTTGGTTCCGTCGTCATAATTGTCTTTCCTGCGGCACTTTGTGGCAATTCGTCTTGCGCTCTGGCTCTTTCACTTTCATCTTCAATATTAGGTAGAACAACTAGTTCCATGAACTTTTTAATAAATGTAGATTTACCTGTACGAACTGCACCTACAATGCCCAGATAAATATCTCCATCCGTTCGTTTTGAAATATCTTTAAAAATATCAATTCTCTTCAAATTATCTCCTCCCGATCTCACTATCAATACAACCCTGTACAAAAAACATGAAGCGAATGATGAATACTATAAGTCTATGATGTTGTCCTATCAAAATATGACCTAAACATGCGTAAAAAATATACCCTTGCAACAATATATGTCACAAGGGTACGAATATGTTATCTATTTACTTTTCTTCTGAAACGACTGGCTCTCCATCCTCTACAATGTAGGGGGGAGAATATGCTGGAACAAAAGGACTATGATCGGCTAAAATATAGCGGATATCCTCTCCTTCAGCATAGTCATGTTCATACTCTTCAAGGGCATGTCTTAAATCTATTCGATAATCAACATAAAGTTTACCATCCGCGTCCATAACAATCGGTAAATTTTCATTTGAATAAGGACTGACGACAAACGGTTGGTCTTTGAACCCAAGTGCTTGATAGTTTATTGAATAGATCCCATTCTCAAGTTCTTCCCCAAATGGTGGATACGTATTTTTTGAGCGATAAATATCCAGTTTTACATTCACGCGGCGAACTTCTTCTGTTATTCGCAAGTCAATCAATTTAACACGTGGATCATCATCTGGTGTAATTAATGTGTATTGATAAATTCCACCGTTTTCAAATGCATTGCCAGGTACAGAAGTGATCATGTTTTTTTCTTTAAGTAAATTAAAATCAACCAAATACTTCTCAAATATATCGGTATCGGAAGATTTTGTCTTAATCGGTACGAGTCCGTCAGAGTCTTCTCTGTATTTATCTACAGCTGTTTGTACAAGTTCTAACTGATCTTCATTTGGAACTTTATTTTGTTCCAATTCATTATTTGGAAAAAGGCAACCGGATAATAATATAACCGTAAATAATATTGCCGTTAATTTAAAGTATGTAGAGCGCATATAAATATCCTCCTCACATTCGTTCTAACCTGGAGCTGGTCCGCTGAAAACGATGTAAAAAATAATTAAAGCACCGATGATTAGTGATATATATGCGATCAACGCAACTAATTTTGACAGCCATCCCTTCAATTTATATCGACTTAAGGATATAAATGTGACGGCTATGACCATGAGGAATATTCCAGCAAAGGATACCCACATCTTCATCATTGAACTCAACTATCTCACCTCTAACTTAAAGACATCTCTTTTACCTTATGTATTATAGCATACGGGTTATAAACCAAAAGTAAAAAGGATATCTACATAATGGATGATTCGCTAAAAAAAACCCGAGATGAGGTGGGGCTATCTTCATCTCGGTTGACTAAATAACACCTACAGCAACTCTATCTTTGAATGCTTGTGCAATTTAATATATGCGAGTAAATGCTTTTTTGAATCCTCACATGCCCAGTCATGGCTAATTTTTAAATAAACGATTAAGTGATTGCATATCTGTTGGCATATTGTTTTTTGTTATGGACTTGACAATTTGATCTTCTTTTTCCTTGGAAATACGTTTATTAGCCAGATTAGATAGATTTCTCACTAAATTTCTTACTGTTCGTTCATCTGAAAAATCGGCGTTTTTAACATTATTCGCTACATGATATACTTCATCTGGATTAATATTGGCCTTTTGCTGTAGTTTATCTAAAATACCCTTTTGAAACTCACTCACATGCTCGCCTCCTTGCTTTCATAAGTCAACATATTATATGCAAGGTAGACGATTACGTGTTACTTGGGAAGATGACTATTTAATAAAGCAGCAAGATCATCCATTTCTTCGCGTTTGGTTCTGTTCATTAAATTACCGACGATCTCTTTAGGTTCTTTTTGATTAAATAAGATAGCATAGATCCCCTCGGTTATAGGCATTTCAACCTGTTGTTGTTCAGCTAATTGATAGGCTGCTTCCGTCGTCCGAACTCCTTCAACGACCATGCCCATCTGCTCTAAAACTTCATCAAGTTGATTTCCTCTTCCTAATAAATTACCAGCACGCCAGTTGCGGCTGTGTGTACTTGTACAGGTGACAACTAAGTCGCCAACACCAGGTAACCCTAGGAATGTGAGAGGATTTGCTCCTAAAGAAGTACCAATCCGAGTGATTTCGGCCAAGCCTCTCGTAATGAGAGCGGCTTTTGCATTATCACCATACCCAAGTCCATCCGATATTCCTGCACCTAAAGCGATAATGTTTTTCAAAGCACCACCAAGTTCGATCCCGACAATATCAGTACTTGTATAAACGCGGAATGATTCATTAATAAACAAATCTTGTATGTGCTCCGCATTGACTTGATTTAAGGACGATACCGTCACAGTCGTTGGTTGTCTTTTAGCCACTTCTTCGGCATGGCTTGGACCTGATAACACAACAACATCCTCATAGGCATAGTTTTTCATTTCATCACTAATCATTTCAGAGACGCGTTTCAAGGATTCTGGCTCAATACCTTTAGATGCATGAACAATCGTGACAGAATGTCGTAAAACACTATTTAATTGCCGACAAACATCCCTCATTGCTTTTGTCGGAACAACGATAACAATGGTTTCAGCACCTTGAATCGATTCCTCAAGATTGTGATAGGCTCTAATTTTCTCGGGAATCATTATTTCCAAATATTTCTCGTTTTTATGGGTTGAATTAATTAGTTCTGCTTGTTCTTTACGGTGTGTCCATAAACGAACATCATGTCCATTATCTGCCAAAACAATAGCGAGCGCAGTCCCCCAACTTCCAGCACCTAATACGGTCACAGCTGACATCATAATTACCTCCCTACTTACTCTCTAGCTCTTGCAAATATTTTGATTGGTGTCCCGACAAATCCAAAGGCATCTCTAATTTTATTGTCTAAAAACCGTTTATAAGAAAAGTGCATTAATTCCGGATTATTAACAAAGACAGCAAAACTTGGTGGCTTTACTGCAACTTGTGTTACATATAGCACTTTCAATCGCTTACCTTTGACTGTTGGTGTTGGATTGACGGCTAATGCATCCATAATAACGTCATTTAAAATACTCGTCGAAACCCGTTTCGAATGATTCTCACTCGCTATTTTTATCAATGGGATTAGAGTATGGATGCGTCGCTTCGTTTTAGCTGATAAAAAAGCGATGGGAGCATAATCGAGAAACTGAAACTGTTCCCGAATATTTGTTTCAAAGTTCTTCATGGTATCCTGGTCAGAATTTACCGTGTCCCATTTATTCACGACGATAATAATTGAACGTCCTGCATCATGTGCATATCCAGCAACTTTCTTATCCTGCTCTCGAATTCCCGTTTCCGCATCAATTAAAACGAGAACAACATCTGATCGCTCGATGGCTTTTAGTGCCCGTAGCACACTATATTTCTCTATTGTTTCATACACTTTTCCACGTTTCCGCATTCCTGCAGTATCAATGATCACAAAATCTTGCTCTTCTTTTGTAAACGAGCTGTCGACTGCTTCTCGGGTTGTACCACCGACATCACTAACAATAACCCGTTCTTCATTTAAAAGAGCATTGACGAGTGACGATTTTCCGACATTCGGTCGGCCGATCAAACTAAAATAGATCGTATCTTCATCAATATCATCGGATAATTGATCGGGAAAGTGTTTAATAACTTCCTCGAGTAAATCCCCTAAGCCAAGACCATGTGATCCGGAAATTGGAAAAGGTTCACCAAATCCTAATGAATAAAAGTCATAAATGATATCGCGTATTTCAGGTATATCTATTTTATTAACAGCAAGTACAACTGGCTTATTTGTTTTATATAGCATTTTAGCTACTTCGTTGTCTGCTGCTGTAACCCCTTCTCGACCATTTACTAAGAAAATAATGACATCCGCTTCATCCATTGCTATTTCGGCTTGATGCCTCATTTGCATTAGGAGCGGTTCCTCACCAACTTCAATGCCCCCTGTATCAATGACATTAAATGCGGTTGTTAACCACTCAGCCTCTGCATATATTCGATCCCTCGTTACACCAGGGCTATCTTCTACGATTGATATTCGTTCACCTACTAATCGATTGAATATCGTTGATTTACCAACATTTGGCCTTCCAACAATTGCTACATTCGCTTTCCTCATGAAAGGAACACCCTTTCCTCATACGTTCTGATGAATCCTAACTTATCTTTACTTCAATTAATTCTAGCAAAACAAGCCTGATTTAACAATTATTGTTAAGCTTTTCAATGTTTTTTGTCGAAAAACGACACAAGAGAATGAATTTCATAATGATCGTAATCAGCTATGTCACTTCAGCATGTGGCTATAAATAGGGATTATGAAATCCATTAAAAAGTGAAGGAAATAAATTAATTTACTCATTTTGCCATGTAACAGTTTGCTTGTATGTTGCTAATCGTGCATAAGATTTTAAAAGTCCATATTGAATTCGATCGATAAAAAACAGTAAGGTGATCGTTGTAAATAATATATCAAAAAACGCCAGATTCCCGATGGTTATGTTGACTTGATATTCTGTTATGATAAAGCCATATAAAAGTTCCGCTATTGACATACCTAGCACTCCTGTTATAACCCGACTATATAGTTTAGTTGTGAGCAATAATATAAGGAATGAACTAAATATAGGAATGAATATAAGCTCCGGAATAAATAAGGATAATGATGACCCATCTTTCCATAACAAGATACTAGTATACCCAATCATAATGGTGAAGGAAACAAATAAGTGGTAAAACGGTCTCGGAAGAAGCGTATGAATGAAAATGACTCCGAGAAAAAAGATCACATACCCAAGTAATAAGGTATAGTTATCGATTGATACATATGTATTTGACGTGAAAATAATGATCAATAGCCAGCACGCTAAGATCGTTCTCAATTTACTCTTATTTAAAAAGAACGTCACAATGACCCATAATAACCAACTCATCCAGTAAAATAAAAAACCGTTCATCAATACGATCACCTACTCGTAGCATTATAACTCCTTTATCGTATTTTTAAACAAAAAAGACTCTATCCTATGTAGGAAAGAGCCTTTTTCTGTATAGATTATTTATATTTATTCAGTTTATCGCCAATTAAGTCACCTATTTGGAAACTTGATTGATCATCGTTTTTTTCATATTGTTTCACTTGCTCGGCTGCTTGTGCTTCTTCCAATTCTTTAATACTTAATGAGATCCGCTCTTCCACTTCATCCACATTTAATACCTTTACTTTTACAGTTTGATCGACTTCTAACACTTCATCAGGTGTACCAATGTGGCGATCCGCAATTTCAGAAATATGGATTAATCCTTCTACTCCTGGTTGAACTTCAACAAATGCGCCGAAATCAACGAGTCTTCTTACCTTTCCTTCGATGATGTCACCATTTGCTATATGATCTGTAATATTTTCCCATGGACCTGGAATGACTTTTTTACGCGATAATGAAATGCGTTCATTATCACGATCAATTGATAACACTTCAACCTTGATCGTTTCGCCTTCCGACACAACGTCGGACGCTTTATTGACATGTTCATGGGCGAGTTGGGAAATATGAACAAGACCGTCAACACCACCAACGTCTACAAAGGCTCCGAAGTTTGTAAGTCGCTGGACGACTCCTTCAAGCACTTGACCTTCTTCAATCGTTTGTAAGAGAACTTGTTTTTGTGCTTGTTGTTCTTCTTCTACAACGGCACGATGTGAAAGAATGATTCGATTTTGATCCTTATTGAGATCAACAACTTTTACACTTAACATCTTATTTTTATAATCCGAGAAGTCTTCAACAAAATGAGTTTCTACTAAGGAAGCCGGAATAAATCCCCGCAGACCCACATCAACGACGAGTCCACCTTTGACGATTTCCTTTATTTCTGTTTCAAATATTTCTTGATTATCATATTTTTCTTGCAAAACATCCCAAGCCTTATCGGCGTCAACTGCTTTCTTTGAAAGGATCACTTGGTCGTCTTCCACTTTCGTTATTTTTAAAGGAAATGCTTCCCCTACTTCGACAATATCACTTGGTTGTTCGACGTGAAGACTTGATAGTTCACTAATGGGAACAATCCCTTCCGTCTTATAACCGATGTCTACAAGAATCTGCTTTTCCTCTAATTTAACTACAGTTCCTGTAACAGTCTTACCAACCTCTACTTCAATCATTTCATTATTTACTTCATCCATATGTACAGCCCTCCTGATTACAATAGTAAAACGTTGTCTCCGGTAAAACGAACAGACCATGTATAAGATAGTTAATAAATTCATTCAATGAATAATGGTTCTTTTAAAAAGTGATCTGCGAAATAGGTTCTGACTACCTTTACGTTCTAATATTTTCCGTTATTTGTCAAGAAAAGCATACTTTATTTAATCAATATATTATTATTTAAAAGAGTTATATGCTAGGTGTTATCAAATGTATGAACTATTTCTAACATCATTTTTACGACTTCATGAATTGATAATGATGTGGTATCAATTTCAATGGCATCCTCCGCTTTAATCAATGGTGCCGTGTCACGCTTGGAATCGATCTCATCTCTCTGTTCGATATCCTTTTTAAGTTCTTTTAAATTAGAAGGAATCCCCTTGCTAATATTTTCTTCATATCTCCGTTTAGCTCGCTCTTCAACAGTGGCAATCAAGAAAAATTTGACTTCAGCGTGAGGAAGAACGTGCGTTCCAATATCTCTCCCATCCATGACAACACCTTGCTCTTGAGCTAAAATCTGTTGTCTTCTAACCATATCCTTACGAATAATCGGGTGTTTAGCAACATGGGATACTTTATTTGTAACCTCCTGTGAGCGTATTTCTAGTGTAACATCGTTTCCATTCAAGTATACACGTTGTCCACCATCTGTTTGTACCAATTCAATGGTTGTTTTGCTTAAAAGCTCCGCTAAACGTGCTTCATTATCTAGTTGTAAACGTTCATCTAATGCGCTCAACGTTAAGGCTCTGTACATAGCTCCTGTATCGATATACGTATAAGATAGGGTTTGTGCCACCATCTTAGCTACTGTACTCTTACCAGCAGCAGCAGGGCCATCAATAGCGATTGCAATTTTTGTTTCCAATAATTTAATTCATTCCTCTCGAAAAAAGATACTTTACTTCAATATGATCTGCCTATCTAAATAATAACATATCAAAAGTAAAAAAGATTCAATCTAAGATAAAAAGGCAAAAAAAGAGGCCGGGGCCTCTTTTAAAACTTATTGGTAAAGTTTACTTCTGTTCCTGAAAGCTTTTCAACTTTCTCTTCTCTTCCATCCATTGCATTTATAAAAATGCGATAGGTCTGATCACCTAAGACACCTAAGTACTCATATGTGAGTACTTCATCTCCTAAGTCATTGTCGATGACAGCTAAATGCTCCTCTTTAATTTCGACCTGTTCATTTACTTTTTCTTTAGCCTCTTTATCGGTAATCTTCGGTTTTGGTAGATCTCGATCTTTATGATTCATAAAGTAATTACGGGCAGTAAAACCTAAAATATCACCATTGTCTAAAGCGACTTTAACTTCTATCGCATCTGAATAGACCCGCGTACCATCTTCATTATGCAAGAATGAATAGACCCCGATATTATCGTATTCATTGCTTTGAAAAATAACCATATCTTCAAATTCAAATTCTTTAACATATTCCTCAGCTTTTTTTAGACCCTCATGTAAGCTGATTTTACGGTCGTTAATCGGACGATCAACTAGAAGTGTTAAGGGATGACCGCCTTTTTCAGTCACATCCAAATACGCATTCTTATCACCATTATTGTAGGATACACTATAGAGTGAAACATCCGCACCCTCTCCACTCTTCGTGGCGGTTAAGTCTTGCTTATCTTTTATATTAAATAAGTCTTGTCCCTTTTCTATAGCTTGTTTCTTATTTATCTTCTTACCACGCAAGTGTTTAAACTCATGATCCTTTCTGGATGCCCCAAGGATAGTAGAGTCTACATTACTTTCCGAATAGCCTTTCACTTGTTTCTCAACCGTTTCAAAACCATCAATAATCGTATTATCCATTTGCTCATCCTGTGTAGCTAAAGCGAGCTGAACATCCATCCATCTTAAGTTTTGATCAAGAACAAGATGTTGAACATCTCTCAATTCATCTTTTATTTCGCCAGACTGCTCATACAAACTTTTCAATGATTTTATTTCTTTCTCAGACAATGGCTTCTCATCTAAATCTCTAACCGCTGTTTGATAAGTAAAATCGCCAATATCAGACAACAGTTCTTCAGTTTTATTAAAAGGAAGCAATGATAATGGTAATTGACCAACATTTGAATGTGCTTCAGAAGTAAGTCGCCATATTTCGACTAATTGTGGAGACAGGCTATCTTTTGAGTTCATAGCTAAAGATGAACCAATCTTGTCATGTAATAAATCCATATGATAAGAAAGTTCATGGAATGCCCGTTGATATGTGTTCTCGGCTTGTATAAGAACCGCATTTTTCTCTTGGTGCTCTTGGTAACCCCACAAGCCTGTACCGATTATACCGATTGAAAGTACGACGATTGATATCCAACGAATCATTTGCTTCAATCCTTTCTATTTAGCAAATATATGTTTGCCAATTTTTTTTATTTGTGGGCGCGTCCAAATCCATCCTGATGTAGCAGTGTCCGGGTTAAAGTAATAATCAGCATTTCCAGAGGGATCCCAACCGTTTATAGCATCTAATACAGCTTTTTTAGCAGTATCATTTGGTGTCAACCAAATCTGGCCATCAGCAACTGCGGTAAAGGCACGTGGTTCGAAAATCACACCGGCAGCTGTATTCGGAAAAGTAGGACTTTTTACTCGGTTTAAAATAACAGCGGCGACAGCTACTTGCCCTACATACGGTTCTCCCCTTGCTTCACCATATACGGCGTTCGCCATGAGCTGAATATCGTTTTGTGAATAGCCTTGAGGGACATTTACAGAATTGGTTTCTGCTTTTTTAGGCTGTTCTTCCTGCTTAGATTGTTCTTGTTTCTTCGGCTGTTCCGTTTTCTTTGTCTCTTCCGTTTTCTTTGCCTGATTCTCTGCTTGCTTTTCATTTCCGTAATGGGTTTCATTACCACCCTTATACATTTTGCTTTTCACTGTTTTCTCATCATACTTTGTTGCTTTTGCAAGTTTTTCCTTTGTTGTTGCCCCACCCATTCCATCTATCTCTAATCCAAATTCATATTGAAAGTTACGCAATGCCCAGTACGTACTCCAACCAAATACTCCATCAACTTTTCCGTTATAAAATCCGATGTACTGAAGTCTTGCCTGTAACTCAATGACATCCTCCCCTACTGCCCCTTGTTGAATAACTTGAGGACTGAATGCATGAATAGGTTTGACGGACTGTGTTGACTGAAGTCCA